>NZ_JBFUIB010000003.1:0-102333 GCF_056402095.1 Peribacillus sp. P4_C12 | reverse complement strand
CCATTTACAAAGGGAACACCCTGCTCACTTTGACGATTGTCTTAATCGATACGCTCTTGTCACCGATTATTGTACCGTATAGCGTTGCTTTCTTCAGCGGAACATCGGTTGAAATGGATACCATGGCAATCATGAAAGGGTTAATCGGCATGGTTGTCATTCCTTCACTGATTGGGATGGTGCTGAATCAGATTACCAAGGGAAAAATAAAACCGATGCTTGGACCTCGCTTAGCTCCCTTTTCTAAAATGGCACTTGGTATATGTGTGACCTTAAACAGCGCAAAAGTTGCTCCATATTTAAGTCATATCGATGCAAAATTAATCAAAATGGCTATTATGGTCTTCTTTATTGCCTTTTCTGGTTATCTATTATCCTGGATGGTCGGAAAATTCCTGAAGTGGGAAAAAGAAGAGATTATTACCGTCACCTATACAGGAGGTATGAGAAATATCGCTGCAGGAGCTGCTCTTGCCGTTGCTTATTTCCCTGCCGCCGTTGCTGTTCCTGTCATTCTCGGTACTCTTTTCCAACAAATACTCGCTTCCGTTTATGGTTCATTCTTAAACAGGTATTATCATAAGCCTAAGCCGATTCAAGAAGATAAAATGGCTGCTTAAATAAAAAAGCCGATTCCAAATGGAATCGGCTTTTTTCTCGCTTTGTTGCTATTTTGTTATCTCAATTTTCCCATTATTTGTTTCTAATTTAACCAAATTTTCACCTTTACCAATAACAACATTTCCCTCATATTTATTGAGAATATCGATTTTCCCATTATCAACGTGAACATCAAAGGTTGTATTGGTCGGCTCCTTATCTGTTGTAATCATAATTTTGCCATTGTCACTTTCCAATTGAATATTCCGATCCAAGTCTTTTGTTACAAGGGAAATTTTTCCGTTATTCGAGGACCCTATCAGATTTCCCTCTACATTATTAAGATCTACTTTTCCATTAGCAGATTTCACTTCAACTTTTTCAGATATTATATCTTTTAATTCAACTCGACCATTTTGTGATTCCACGTTCAGACTCTTAATGTCCAATTCAGCCATTTGTACTTTTCCATTATCACTTTTAACGACAAACGACTTATAAGATTTCTCAGGCACATACACTTTTAAATGTAATGATTGAATTTGAAAACCAATGCTAAAGGAGCGTCGATCTTTTAATGTAACCTTAAGTTTCTTTCCTTCCACATCTGCAGAAAAATTCAGCTTAGAAACATCCACACCTTTTGATACTAACTCTATACTAGTATCTGTAGCTGTCGTTGGGATGATTTCAACAGCTGCATTGTCAGAGATGACCTCTACGTCCGTTACCTCATCTGAAATCGATTTTTCCTCTGTATTCGTTTCCTTATTCGTCACTTGAGAAAATGTAAACAAACTCCCTACTACACCGATTAATAACAGAACAAGTGCAATAATCGATAATTTTTTGATATTAATCATGTTTCAAACCACCTTTCACAAGGGAAACGTTAAATTTCAAATAACGAATAAACCCTTTAGTTAAAGCACTTGTAGCGACAAACATCCCCATGGCAATGAAAATTCCAATTCCGCAAAGACCCAATGCGAAGAACAAATCAAATAATTGAAAGTTGCCTATAATTAGATTAATAAGTACGCCAAACGGGGCAAGAATGAAGCCTATCGCTGATGCCCATCCTGCAATAACAACCCCTACCAGCGCAATAAAAGGTCCTAATACAATTACTAAATTAAAAAAACCTAAACCAATAACTGCCCAAACGGCTCGCATGACATTTCCAGCAGAAGTCGTTTGCTCGACTTGATCAAGACGGTAAGATGCCGTTAGTTCCTTGGAAATTTGATTCGGATTTCCAAGGGATGCTGAAATTTCCTGCTCCGTTTTTCCCTTTTCCATCCCAACCGCGAAATACTCTTCGTAATCTTGTAAAATATCCTGCCGTTCCTCTTGCGAAAGCCTTACTAATGAGGCATTCAATTGTTTCAAAAATTGTTCTTTATTCATTTGCCCGCACCTTCCTTGATTAATTGATTGACTCCATTAGAAAACTCGTTCCATTCTGTCAGCAATTCGTGAAGGTATTCTCGGCCTTTCTCGGTTAACTTATAATACTTACGCGGCGGCCCTTCTGTTGATTCTTGCAAATATGTCGTAAAATACTCTTCCTTGGTTAATCTTCGTAACAGTGGATAAACCGAACCTTCCGATATCTCGATTTGATCTGAAATCTTCTGAACAAGTTCATAGCCGTAACGGTCTTGCTTATCCAACAACACAAGGACACACAGTTCCAAGACACCTTTTTTAAATTGTACATTCAATGCACCATCACTCCTTTCTTGAATGTTTTGGTACTATTCATTAAACAGTACCAAACAACGAATAATACATCTTATGTAAATAAATTACCACATGCTACTGTTTATTGCAAGGTACTGTAAAAATATTTTAACGCTCACCCTCTTCCTTGTTCTTATCTTATTTAAATTATGCTTTGAGCAGACTGCTGCTTAACCAATCAGGAATGCAATTTATTGTTATTCTGTTAAGTGTTATCAAAAGAGGGTAAGAGAAAATTAAACATATATTAATAGCAAACGGAGAATAAGTTATATAATAGAAATATATGGAAGGAGGAACTACTTTGGCAAAAAAAGAAATAACGAAAAAGCAGTTTGATTTTCTTGAACACGAACTTAAGTATCTTGAAACAGGAGGAGTTATCTCTGAGCAAGAAAAAGAAAAGATGCTAGGTTCCTATGATGTGAAGGATAATTTAAGTTTCATTACTATTTTATTATCCATCGGGGCGCTTCTTTTAGGTCTTGGGGTATTAACCTTCGTCGCCAGTAACTGGATATATTTAAATAAGGGAGTTAAATTCCTAATAATAATTGCGTGTCTAATTGGAGTAAACTTCGCTGGTGTTAAGTGGCAGAAACGCTTTCCCAAAACAGCCCGGAGTTTACATTATGTTGGAATTTTGATATTCGGAGCAGGCATATTTCTAGTTGAGCAGATTTTTAACATCAGCATCAATTTCAACAGTTCCTTTTTATTATGGGCCATTGGAACAGTATTCATTGGTTACTATTTAAAAGACGTCTTCATCCTTCTTTTTACTTCCTTTCTGCTTTTCATTTATATTAACGGAAGTATATTCCTTGATGAAACGTCTTACCCACTTGCCATTCTTGTATTTATACCTTTTTTATATATTCTATTAAAAAAATTCGATTATCCTAAGGCCTTGGGCTTTTTTATTAACGCATTAGCCATCAATACAATCGCCTTATTTCTAATGGAATTTGTACCGAAGTTAGATGTTAAACAGTCGAATACGATCGTCCTTTCCATTCTGTTTGTATTGGGAATCATATTGGCGTATCTTCCATTTCCATCTAAATTACAAAGCACCACCCACATACAAGGGCATATCTTACATGGAATCACCGCACTCTTCCTTACCTTTGAATTTTCGATATGGTTCCCTATAGCTTATTTTATTTTCCTTCTTTACCTCATTCTAAAGGGCAGTTTAACCAGCATTGTGATAATATGTGCACTGATTTTCAGATACTATATTGATTCCTTTGACTTCCTGCCAAAATCGCTTACATTCATAATCGGCGGCATCATGCTTATTGGTTTTGGCTTCTTCTTTGAAAACCAACGGAAAAAAGGAGGCGATTTCAATGAAGAATAATCTATTCTTCCGACCGCTCATCGTATTTTCCATTCCAATCTTGATTCTTTTAGTCTTGGCGATTCCTCCCGTCTGGACTACCATGACCGGAGAGGAAATCAAAATCAAAACCGCTCCAGTCGACCCGACGGACCTGTTCCGGGGTAGCTATGTGGCTCTGAATTACGAAATAGAGACCGTTAAGCCTTCACAACTTGATGACTCTGTTATTTCTGAGTTTAAAACAAGAAATATGGGTGATTATAAAAAGGTATATGTAATACTAAAACAAAGCAATGATGGTCTATATAAAGTCGATTTAGTAACGAAAGAAAAACCCAGCAAAGGTGTTTATCTAAAAGGAGAATTAGAAATTCCTTATGACTTAAAAAGAGCTACAACTGTTCAGATTAGATACGGCCTAGACAATTATTATGCATCCGAAGAAAAGGCTAAGGAAATGGAAACAGACGCTTTGGCTAAACCTTCAGTTGCTATAGTAAAGGTTAGAAATGGTAATGTTGTATTAACAGATATTATCATTGAGTAAGTGTTTTTCAACTATCCGAGACTAGCAAAAAGAGCATCAGATTTTCGATGCTCTTTTTTGCTAGTCATATTATAAAGTATCCGTTATGAATATCAGAGCTTTTACTTAATGACCCGTTTAGCCCCAATATATCGATCTTTCCAATACTTGTCGCTCATTTTAACTACCTTTACACCTTTTGTTGTGGTTCCCACAAAAGTACCTTTTCCATTATAGATGCCCACAAATGAGACTTTTCCTTTCGTGCCAGTTGCATAGAACACTAAGTCGCCTGTTTTTAAGTCTGTTTGCTTCACGGCTTTACCGGTTTTATACTGTTCTGCACTTGTTCTCGGAATTTTCATTTCTGTCGCTGCATTTTTATATACATACTGAGTAAGCCCGCTTGCATCGAATCCTTTTGGTGTCGTTCCTCCATATTTATATGGGCTCCCGACCTGCTTCTCCGCTAAGGCGGCAACTTCATCGCCATAGTTGATTGATGCTGATGCATTAGCTGGACCGAAAATAAATGCTGCAACCAATGCTACAAGTGAAACAATTGCTACAAGCCATTTTGAAACTGGTAAACTAAGACTCATTCTTTTTCCTCCCCAATCTGTAAATGAAACACAATTTTAAATATATGATGAAGTTTTGATTTGATTCCTAAAATCCTTTTTTATTTCTACCATCTTCGTTTATTCACCATAAATTCTCTATATAAAAAACAAAAAAACCACATGTTCCGTTACATAAAATAAACGGTGACATCTGGTTTCTTCTATATTTTTAGTAGAAAAAGGTTCGTCCAATTACTTAGGTTCCTCATATTTTCGAGCCTCATCACTGTCGCTTAAACCTTTAGTAGTATGATCAACCACACCGCCGACCCCAAAGAATGTAAGCGCAATAAAGTTAATAATCCCCATCGCCCCATTCAGCGCATCATCGGTAATGGTAAAACCAATCGGGTGGATAAAGTTATTAATGAACGCTGCAACCATTTGCGTTAATATTAAAAGCCCAGGGAGAAGAACTGTAAAAATAAACGTCGGATTTTTAAAACGCACTTTCCAGTTGATCATTGCTATGCCCCTTATTTATATTAAGTCCACTTCAATTCATAAATAGTACGGACTTGCTATATTTTATGTAGCTTGTCCTTCTAGCGTTCGGGAATTCTATGAAATTAATATATCGCTATATGCTAGAAAGTATATCCAAAAGAAAAGAGCATGTTTTGAAAAAGACTGGCCAAAAACATGCTCTTAACAAATTCAATTTAATGTTACTTTTATAAAAAAGTTTGATTTTCCACACTTCTTTATGAACGTACGCCCCCGTTAGTTAACAAGAACTGGAATTCACTTGTCACTTTTTCTGTTTCTTTGACGTTCAGTATATAAAGAAGACCCAAGAACAATCATCACAATTGCAACAATGATAAATAACCAAATTAGGTCTATATCCGTGATATACTCGACTGACTTAAAATAAAAATTACGAATGAGAAAAGCAAAAGTAAAACTTCTTTGTTTCATTTTTTCAAACAACAATCTCATTATAAAAAACGCCTGACTTTTTAGTCGAAGAAGAAAAATTAGTAGCTAACTGGATAAAAAAATCTTCCCTCTATTACTCATAGGGGATTCTGTTACACGAATAGCTTCCTGTACCTCCTGTAAGTCATAGTGAGAGTCTGGCACCATAAACCTCAACCTTTTATCGTTTATAAAATTTATCAAAAGGTTAAAAGTTTCTTGCCAAGTTTGTACTGATACCTGTTGATTCCAATGCCGAAGATGAAACATTTTAACATTCACTTTTGTCCTATTTGAAATTTCCGCCCAATTTACAGGCTTTCCTGATAAAAGCCCAATAGTTAATAACATTCCATTTGGTTGAACACAAAAAGCTAACTCTGAACCATCTGTTCCACCCACAGAATCAATAGCAGCTTTTGCTCCACGCCCATTCGTTAATTCCATCACGGTATTATGTAATGATCTATCCGAAGTATTGATTACATAAGAAGCTCCAAGTTTAAGTAGTTCTTCCGTATATTTATTGTTTCTTGTTACAGCAATCAATTGAAAACCGAGAATCTTGGATAACTGAGTAAAGATACGACCAATAGAAGATCCGCAAGCATTCACGATTAATACATCATCCGGTTTCAATGCTAATACTTCTGTACAGGTAAGCCAAGCTGTTATCGGATTTATATATAATTGTGCTGCAATATAATCCTCAATGGAACGAGGTATAGGAACTGCCAACTCCGCAGATGTTCTAACATATTCTTGCCAAGTTCCTTCACCACGCAGAGGCAGAACACGCTTACCTATTAGTTCTTGAGAAACTGAAGGACCCACCTCTTCTACAATACCTACCCCTTCATAGCCAGGAATGGAAGGTAAAGGGATTCGATGAGCATATACCCCACGAATTGGTAGCAAGTCAGATGGGTTAATAGGGCGAACTTTCATACGCACAAAGATTTCTCCATTAGCAGGTCGTTGAATGTTTTTACTTTCAACTTTCAATACGTTTTGCGGGCTTCCGAATTCATAGAATTTAATACATTTTGCTTCCACAACAATAAGTCTCCTTTACTTTAAAATCTCATCTATATTTATAATATCACCTTTCACTAACCTGTCCTGTTCGTGATATTAGAAAAAGAGCTGCCGAAGCAACTCTCTTATTGAAGTAAAGCACCTGTTAGTTGAAACTTATTCATAAATTTTAAATTTTTAATGTTATTATTTCTTAAAAATCCTTTGATTTTTTCCCCTTCGATTTAGTTAAAGGAGATATAACCAATTGTTCGCATTTCTCATAAATCCCTAATAATTTCAGAGTCAAGCGTAACTTAGGAACAATAAGGTAAACAATTGAGCCTGAAATGATGCTTATAATAGCTCCTGCTAGAACATCTGCTGGATAGTGGACACCGACCCAAATACGAGAAAAACCAACAAGGAAAGCCGGTATGATCCATAAAAACCACCATCCTCTTTTGAACATCCAAAAGGATACACAAAATGAGAAAAACAATATTGTATGGTCGCTTGGAAAAGAATTATCAACTGCTTTTTCAATTAATTTATTAACATTTGTCAACTCAGCAAATGGTTGATTATTGGAATAAAATTCTCCTGCTATCTTCCCGATTATTTCAGCAAAAACAAAAGTAATGGTTGCACAAAAAACCATCATTCTACTCTTTTTATTTTGAGTAAACCAAATTACAATAACACCAAAAGCTAAGAAAAATACCATATACTCAGCAATGAAAATCATAGCAGGGTTTAAGTATGTGTATTGTTTCCCTAAGTCATTAATCATTCTAAATAAATTAATATTCAGTTCTAAAAAACTCATTTCATACCACCTTTTTTTCCTCTTTTTCTTAAATCTTAAAAGAGGGAGAGATAAATCGCCATCGATTAACCTAACAGTTTAAGGTTCACACCTTACAATTTTGTCATATTTTTGTAAGGTGGTTTAATATTCACATAGCGTTATTTTTCGGGATTGAGTGGTTAAATAACAATAATATTAGCTAGCTTCGAAATTGGGATCGTCTGATGGTAATTTCAATAGAGAACTCCAATAAATTGCTGTTTACTGAGACTAACTTCAACAATTGGATCAATACCATTTTTGAATAATAAGTGTCTTACTGAATCCTCAGATTTACTTCCGATTGTAGAAGGAGGTTCATTATATATTCTTAATACATTTTTAATATAATTGATAATGAAAATCATTTTCGGTGATGTTATTATATTCCTTAGTACTTATTATTTTGAAATACTGGAGGAAAACATGATGATTGATGCTCTAAGACAAAACAAAAACATTTCTATACTCTTAGCTGTATTACGTGCATATATCGGATATACGTGGATTATGGCTGGTTGGGGGAAGATAGCAAGTGGACAGTTTGATGCTTCTGGCTTTTTACAGGGTGCTTTAGCTAACTCAACCGGAGAACACCCGGCTGTTCAAGAATGGTGGGTGGTATTTCTAAAAAATATAGCGATTCCTAATATAGAGGTATTTAACCTCTTAGTACCTTGGGGAGAACTATTTGTAGGTGTAGGTTTATTAATCGGTTGTTTTACAAAAACAGCAGTGTTTTTTGGAATAGCGATGAACTTTTCTTATATGTTTAGTGGTACTACAAGTACAAACCCACAACTTGTTTTATTGTCAATGTTTATCCTAGTTTCTGCTATGAATGCAGGAAGATATGGGGTAGATGGTTTGATTACTCCACCTCTTAAAGAAAAACTATTTGCTAAAAAAACAAGAGCGATACAAAATGCTGCTTAGTTTTTTAATACGTAGATTCGAAAGATCGCCAGTATAGGCGGTCTTTTTTGCATTCTTCTTGTTGAACTCCCTCAGTTAATTAAGTATTTCTTACGAATGCTCGCTTATTCGCAGGATTTCATCCCACTAGATAGAGTAAGAATGAGTGAATAAAATATCATAAGGAAAGGGAATTGGTAAGAAGCTTTTACAGAAGCTAATCCAAGAATTACAAGGGTTATCGCAAGTTATTGCCGATGTTGAAATAGGAAACCAAGTCGGAGAAATTTACTATAAAGGTAAAGGATTTAAACGTTTTGAAGAGTTTGATGAGGACTTTATAGACACAAGCTAAGAACCAAACGAATGGCTTTAGAAATCTAATGAAAATGCATCGTTTCGCATTTTCCAGAAAAGTGTAAAATTAAACGAAACTTTTGTACGCTATACTCGTAATTAAATGAGGAGGTGTAAAATGAAAAAGTATCTAATTTTCACTATTAGTTTCTTACTGTTATTTACCTTATTGCAAATTTCATCTGGACTATTTCTAACTGCTACATATACCCCTGATTTTTCAGAGTCATTGGGCATGAGTAATACACTTTCACAAGAAGTGATTTTTGTTCAAAGTTCACAAATACCTACATTAATAATTGCTGTTTTATCTGCTATATCAGCCTATTTCATTTTGAATAAAGTCGCAAAAAAGAATTGAATGAGAAGGACCTGCAAAAAAAGAGTGCGGCTTACCTCTGCACTCTTTCCGTTTACTTTTCATATTCAATCCTGAATCACTTTTTGATATTCTTCCAGAAACAATTGAATCTTTTCTGCAGCTTCTGTCAATCTCTCAGCCGGTTGGACCAAGGCCATTCGAACATACCCTTCGCCTTGTTCTCCAAAAGCATCCCCAGGGACGACCGTAACCCCCGCTTTTTCAATCAATTCATAAGCAAAATCGCGTGACTTCCAACCAGCAGGAATTTGAGCCCAAATAAACATGGTAGCTGAGGATTTAGGTACATGCCATCCTCCTTTTGCAAGACCTGTTATCAAGGCATCCCGACGGGCCTCGTATTCCTTAACCTGATCGGACAGCAGCGAAAGGTTGGATGTAAGCGCCATTTCTGCAGCTTTTTGAATCGGATAAAAAACTCCATAATCGATGTGTGATTTCAATGTACCTAAGATATGTAACGCATCATGATTGCCGACCACATATCCAATACGACAGCCTGCCATATTGAACGTTTTCGATAGCGAATTAAATTCAATCCCAACCTCCTTAGCACCCGGAATAGACATAAAGCTAATCTGAGGATGATCATCAAAAATTAACTCAGAGTAAGCAAAATCGTGAACAACCAGAATCTCATTCTTTTTAGCAAACGAAATAACCTCTGAAAAAAAAGCTTCATCAGCAAGTGCAGTGACTGGATTTCCAGGGTAACTGATGATCATCATTTTCGTTTTGTTCAATATTTCCACTGGGATTTGATTGAGCTGTGGCAGAAATTTATTCTCGGCAGTAAGCGGCATCGGATAAATGTTACCTCCCGCGAGTTTTACACTTGCTTCGTAAATTGGATATCCCGGATCTGGTACTAACACATAATCGCCCGGATTAATCATCGCTGTTGCCAAGTGTGCAAGCCCATCTTGTGAGCCCATCAGTTGAAGGACCTCTTTATCTGAATCAAGCTCTACCCCGTAACGCTGCCGATAAAAATAGCAAACAGCCTCATGGAATTCAGTTGTACCTTTCAGCGTATAACCGTATGAGTTTGTATCCTGTGCATATTTTACCAGCGTATCCACTACAAATGCAGGCGGTGGCAAATCAGGACTACCAACGCTCAAATCGATAACATCTATCCCGCGCTTCATCGCATCCTGCTTACGAGTCGCCAACTCCGAAAAAATTCCTGTTGTGAATCTTCCGACTTTTTCAGATGGAGTAATATTCATAATACGGATTCCCCTTCATCAATAATCTTTTTATCTATTATTATAGCAAATCACTCTCTAGTGTTTTATACCCTTATTTAGAACTCTTGAGTATTTGTTGAAGGGCTGCATCGAGTTTATCAAATTTAAACTCGTAACCCTCCCTTACCATTCTTTCAGGAATAACCCAGCGACTCTTTAAAATCAATTCAGTTTCGGTTCTCATAAAGAAAGCTCCCATTTCAAGCATGGGTCTTGGGCATGGCAATCCTATCTTTCTATTCATGGCTTTTCTCAAGTGAGCCATTAACTCGCGATTTGTAACTGGGTGAGGCGAAGAACAATTGAATACTCCGCACAACTCCTCGTTCTTTCTAAGAAAAAGGACAATGTTAAATAAATCATCTATATGTATCCAACTGAACTTTTGATTTCCCGATCCTTGATGACCGCCTAGACCAAATTTGACTAAATTTTTATAAGGAGTCATAACCCCTCCATCATCGCCCAACACAATCGCAATTCTTAAAGCAATTTGTCTTGTCTCAGGTAATTGAAATTCAAAAAAAGAACGCTCCCACTCTTTGGCCACATGAACCGAGAAACCTGAGCCGATGATACCGTCATCTTCTGTCATTGGATTATCTTCAGCATGCCTATAAATAGTCGCCGTACTTGAATTTATCCATAATGAAGGAGGATTTTCACATTGTTTAATCGCATTTCCGAGTATTTTAGTAGTTTCAGTTCGTGAATGTAAGATTTCTTCCTTATTCTTAGCATTGTAGCGACAGTTAACTGTTTTTCCTGCCAAGTTGATTAACATATCAGAATTCTCAATCGATTCTCTTATTCCTTCGTTATTGCTCCAACTTATATGTGGAGATTGTCTTGAGATTATTCTTACCTCATATCCTAAACTCATGAAATGATTTTCAAAGTATTTACCGACAAAACCAGTCCCGCCAGCCAAAACTACTTTCTTCTTCATATAACCAACTCGCTTTCTTTCAAGAGTTAATAGCAAATACTTTAACTAGATATTTCTATTTTTGTGAATTTATTCACAAAAATTATATCATCCAATTACATTAAATGGTAGGAGTATACTCTTTTAAATTTAACGTGATGGATAAAAGAATGATGTTAAATAAAAAGGCTGTCGAAGGTTTCTCGACAATCCGAGGCTCTGCTAAAGAGTTTTTCCCTTATTTCGTCAATAAACATATGGTTTTTTCTATAGGTTCTCAAATGAAAGATTATTCCAGAAATTTCCCCTTTTCATTTACAAAAACCATACTCTCCCCAAATAGCTACTTAATACTTTTACAATAAAATTGGCTTGTTCAATATTATTTCAATATTTCGGAGGTATCAGAAAGATGTTAAATAAGTTCAAATCATTCACGGGATTGGCTCTCAGCTTAGCCATCTTTTCTCAAAGTCTGCCGGTCGCTGCAAAAGATGCAGAAGAAAACAACCAGACAAATTCTGGAGGCAGATGGATGAAAGGGGAATATCATGCCCATACTACTCAGTCCGACGATGCAGAGGGGTCTCAGACCCTTGAAAACGTGCTCAACAACTCATTTGACAAGTATGGTATGGATTGGATGGGGATTTCCGACCATTTGAGAATGTCTTCACGGGATGATGAAGGACAATTGGTTCCAGGCGGTCCGATTCCGCTGTCTCAGGGAATCATTCAATATCAAGCTCCGAAAATGAAACAACTGCAGAAAAAGGGCAAATATAAAAATAAAATTATCTTTTCGGGGTTCGAATGGGACATGCCTACATACGAGCATGTCGGCATAGGAATTTTGGGAGATCAGGCAGGATCATCGAAAAGTTTAAAAGCTGGCAATCAATTCGAGTATTTGTTTACCAACCAGGATGAAAAGATGTTCAATTCAACGGATGTAGCCATCTGGAAAGCACAGGATCAAAGAGCCAATAAGACACCCCAGGATGCTCGAACAGCCTTGGCATGGCTTGAGAAGAATTATAAGAATACAAGTTATGCCATCCTGAATCACCCTTCGAGAAAAAAGGTGTACACCATATCTGATTTCCGCGACTTCAACAATATCGCACCGGATGTCTTGTTCGGATTTGAAGGCATGCCCGGAAACCAGATGGAGCCTGACAGAGGCGGCTTAAACCTGACAACGCCTGAAAACAGAACTTACGGTGGTTCCGATTACATGCTTGCTAAGGTAGGCGGTGCATGGGATGCGCTTCTTGGAGAAGGACGTCAGTTCTGGAACTTTTCCAATTCGGACTCCCATTTCGAAATCAGTGAAAACCGCCTTTACTCAAGCGGATACTGGCCTGGCGAATATTCCAAAAATTACACTTGGGTGAACGGTTCCACAATGCAATCCGTCTTGGACGGCATGCGGTCGGGGAAATCATTCTCTGTTTTTGGTGACTTGATTAACGCACTTGATTTCCAAGCTAAAGGCGGCAGCAGCAAGGTAGATATGGGTGGGGACCTTAAAGTGAAGGAAGGACAAATGGTCAAAATTACAATCCGATTTAAGAGCCCTAAAAAGAACAACAACGGCGATTCGGTTAAAGTGGATCACGTGGATTTAATTTCCGGTGATGTAACTGGGAAAGCTGTGCCTGGAACACCTGCTTACAGTAAAGACACCAATGATACGACAAAAGTAGTTAAACGCTTTACAAGCAAAGACTGGAAAACTGATGGCGACGGTTACCATATTATCACTTACAAAGTCAAAGCGAGTAAGGACCAATATTTCCGTTTGAGAGGTACGAATCTAGGAGAAAATGTCTCTGGAGAAACGAGCAACGGTGAGCCGCTGATCGATTCAAAGACTGATATTGAGGATAACGAATCACGTTTTGCCGAGATCAACAACCGTAACTATAAAGACCTTTGGTTCTATTCGAACCCTATCTTCGTAAGCGTAGAGGAAAGAACACATGACAATCACTAGCCAATAATAAAGATGCTGCAATAGTTTCGGGCGGTTCAAATCCAGAAATAACACTCCCATCCCCTGCTTAGTTCTAAAGGTGGATGGGAGTCTTTATGTTCTGGAAAGTTTTAAATCCATCGTTTCTAATCTCCTTAGTCTCCTCCAGACAAAAAACCTTGAAACTCACGTGCGAGTTCGGTATCAGAACAGATGCCATATAAGTAGAAAGGATAGGTGGGCCCCTCCAATTATCTTGAGAATAATTAGGACAAACGTTCTCAAGGATAAAAAGAAAATCTATGTAGGCATCATTTTTACGAAATGGTTGATATTAGAAATGAAAAGTTGTAGAAAAGAACAAGCTCTTCGTTATGAGTACTAATTCACTTCAATCCCTTAAAATCTGTATAATTCGCAAAGAAACATTAACACTAATGATATAAGTTGTTTCTATTGACTTTTTGCCCTTTCTAATTTAGTATCACAGAGTATCAATCCCTATCAGATTACTAGGAGGTTTATCAAATGAAAAAATCGATTGCTCTTTTATCGCTATTGTTAGCTTTCACAATTGTACTTACTGCTTGTGGTTCAAATACAAAAAATGAGGCAAATAATACCGACAATAAATCTTCTTCACAAGAAAGTCTATATGATAAAGTCAAAAAAGATGGCGTGTTAACAGTTGGAACAGAAGGTACATACCCTCCTTTCACATTCCACGATGATTCAGACAAACTAACTGGGTTTGATGTTGAAATTTCTAAGGAAGTAGCAAAGCGGCTTGGTGTGAAAGCAGAGTTTAAAGAAACACAATGGGACGGTATGTTTGCAGGATTAGATGCCAAACGTTTTGATATGATCGCAAACCAAGTTGGAATTGATGAAGACCGTCAAAAGAAATACGATTTCTCTGACCCATATATTCAATCAGGAGCAGTATTACTTGTTCACAAAGACAATTCAGATATTAAATCATTCGATGACTTAAAAGGGAAGAAATCTGCACAATCTTTAACAAGTAACTACAATGATATAGCTAAATCCCATGGTGCTGAAGTTACTGGTATTGAAGGATTTTCTCAAGCTGTACAGCTTATTGGTTCTAAACGTGTAGATGCAACGATAAATGATAAATTATCTTACCTTGATTATAAAAAACAACACCCCGATGCACCTATCAAAGTGGCTGATGAGGAAGAAAACGGTGTAGCTAGTGGGTTAATGTTTAGAAAAGACAGCGGCAAGTTAGTGGAAGAAGTAAATAAAGCACTAAAAGATATGAATGACGATGGTACGTACGCAAAAATCTCCGAAAAATGGTTTGGTGAAGATGTTTCTCCTAAGTAATATTTTCTCTGACCCAGAGCGTATGAACCAACTTGTTTCTATCGCTCAGACCTCCCTCTATCCTATGGTAGAGGGAGCTATTAAATATACAATTCCACTAACATTAATAACATTTGTTCTTGGCCTTATTCTCGCTGTACTAACAGCATTAGCTCGATTATCTTCTATAAAAATTTTACAAATAATTGCGCGTGTATATGTGTCAATCATCCGCGGGACACCATTACTTGTGCAATTATTTATTATTTTCTACGGGCTGCCAAACTTAGGTATAACGCTTAATCCTTTCATATCGGCTATTATAGGATTTTCTCTAAGCGTCGGAGCTTATGCATCAGAAATTATACGGGCTGCTATTCTATCAATACCAAAAGGACAATGGGAAGCAGGTTATTCAATTGGTATGACATATACCCAAGCATTAAAGCGAATTGTTTTACCGCAAGCAGCTCGAGTATCCATTCCCCCATTATCAAACACTTTTATTAGCCTTTTAAAGGATACATCGCTTGCATCACTAATTCTTGTAGCAGAGATGTTCCGTAAAGCTCAAGAAATTGCTGCAAAAAACTATGAATTTCTATTACTCTACATTGAAGCAGGCGCTATATATTGGATTATGTGTACGGTTTTATCAATTATTCAAGGACGTATCGAAGACAAACTTAATCGGTATGTAGCAAAATAAGAGCTGAAGTATTAAAAGGAGATTTTAAAATGATTAACATTAAGAATCTTCATAAATCATTTGGTGACCTTGAAGTGTTAAAGGGCATTGATTTGGAAGTAGAACAAGGAAAAGTCATTGTATTAATCGGCCCTTCTGGTTCAGGTAAAACAACGTTTCTTCGTTGCTTAAATCTCCTTGAGGTGCCTACAGACGGGACGATTGAAATTGATCAGAAATTAATGGAGTTTAAAAAAACGGTTAGTAAAAGATCCATTACTTCTTTTCGCAGTTTGACAGGAATGGTATTTCAAAACTATAACCTCTTCCCACACAAAACAGCAGTAGAAAACGTCATGGAAGGTCCCATTATAGTAAAGAACATTCCAAAACAAAAAGCGAAAGAAACAGCCAAGGCATTGCTTACAAAAGTGGGTTTAGGTGATAAAGTTGATTTTTATCCTTTCCAGTTGTCTGGCGGCCAGCAACAGCGCGTGGGAATTGCAAGGGCACTGGCCATGGAGCCAAAAGTAATGCTGTTTGACGAGCCAACCTCTGCTCTTGATCCTGAACTAGTTGGTGACGTCTTACAAGTAATGAAAGACCTAGCGAAAGAAGAAAGAATGACAATGGTTGTCGTGACACATGAAATGCGTTTCGCTCGTGATGTAGCAGACGAAGTTATCTTTATGGATGAAGGAAAAATTATGGAACGCGGAACACCCGAACAAATTTTCACAAACCCTAAAGAAGAGCGTACACGCCGTTTTTTGAATATGATTCAATAAAAAGGCGCTTATATTAAGTAGAATAGAAAAACCCTATTTGCAAAATAGGGTTTTTTTGCTCATTTAAATTAAATGTATAATCTCAATTTCGACTGTACGAACTTATTGAAAAAACCTGTAGATTTGCCCGACTTTGGACGTTATCTACAGGCTAGTTTAGGGTTGCACATACATCAAACAAGTGCTTTAACTTGTTTCGTCTGTGCATGATAAATCTGATAAAGAACCAATGCAAAAACTGAAAGCATAGCTCCTGAAATAAATGGCAAATCTATCGAAATGGAAAATAACCATCCACCTATTGGAGGCCCAGCAATTCTACCGAATGAGTCAAATGAAGAAAGTAAGCCAGTAACACTGCCATGTCCAGTTGTAGAATTTTTGGTCAACAGTGCCGAAATGGCCGGCCGGATGAAACCATTCCCTAATCCGAAAATAGTTAAGAAAACTGCAGATGTCCAGAAATTATTAGAGAACAGTATTAGAATAAATCCAATGGCCGATACGATAATCCCGATTCGGATGACCGCTCCTTCCCCATATTTCTTGGTCATCCTTCCCACTAATCCACCTTGAACAATCGCACTGCCAAATCCCATGATCATAAAGATATAGCCTAATTGTACAAGGCTTATATTAGCCTTTTGAGCTGCGAAATAGGCGAAAGTCGTTTCGAGTCCAGCCATCGAAAGTGTGATAATCAATTGTAGAATAAACATAATACTCAGAGGTCCATTAAAGGCTTTCCACATTGATTCTTTATTTTTCGAATGCTGAGATCTTTTTTCTACTGTAAGTGATTCTTTCAGTATTATAAACACTAAAATTAGAGTAATTAAAGATGAAATTCCAGCAATATAAAAAGGTAAATTCAAACTTGATTTTGAGAAGATACCTCCAATTGCCGGACCAAAGATGAAGCCAAGTCCTGTAGCAGCACCAATGATCCCCATCCCTTTCCCCCGGTCCTCTGGCGTCGTAATATCAGCTACATACGCCATTGCAGTTGGCATGTTAGCAGAGGATAAAACCCCACCAACAATTCTAGCTACGAATAAAACCCATAAAGAATCTGCTGTCGCCATGATGAAAAAAGAAAGCGCTAATCCTGCGATTCCAATCATCATAACAGGCTTACGACCTATTCGGTCTGAGATACGTCCCCACATTGGGGCAAATAATAATTGCATTAACGAATAGACAGCCATTAAAAGACCAAGCTCTGTCGGACTGCCACCCACCTTTTCAGCTAGGAACGGCATTACGGGAATAATAATCCCAAAGCCGACCATCACTAAAAACATGACTAAAAAAAGAACAGGCAACACCTTTTTTGTTTCCATTATTTTTTTCTCCTTTTATTCTTTCACATTTGCCGCATACTTTTTCTAATGATCTTTGATAAAAAATGATTTTGGTCTAGAAAGAATATTATCGAAGACCTAGACTTAATTGCATAGTAAAACATAATAGCTATATCATTATCTACCTACCAATACTTTAAACAGTTTATCATACAACCTTTACCAAATCAGTATTTAGTACTATCTATATCCACCTCAAATAAATAAGCCTACAACCAGAAACTACTTAAAACCAAGCCATGATCAGGCCTCTACGTTTTATGGCAACAAGGTCCTGGTCCTTACATCGAAAGTACATTTTCTTTTTTTATGGAACCTATGTGCTTTTCTCTACTTTGTTTCGCAGCTTATCTTCGCTATTAAATATAATCTTGAATGAAAAATTATGAAACGGATGCCTAAGACGCCACTTATTCCAGAATTATCTCTCCCTTCCCCTTATTTTTTGCTACAGGGTACTCTATACTGTAGGTTAAGATTGATGTTTGGGAGGTAGAAGAATGGCTAATGATCAGTGGATTTTAATTATCGACGACGAGGAAGATTTGGCACTTCTCATGGAGACAGTTTTACATAAAGAAGGTATTACAAATATTGTAACGGCGGGGACGGTTGCGGATGGTTGGGCAAAGTTTCAGGAGTTTACTCCTGCACTTGTATTGCTAGATATTATGCTACCTGATGGTGAAGGCTATGATTTATGCAAGCAAATTCGTGAAGTGTCAAATGTGCCCATTTTATTTATGTCGGCTAAGGATGAGGAAATTGATAAGCTTTTAGGGCTGGCGATAGGTGGGGATGATTATATTACCAAACCATTTAGTCCAAAAGAAGTTGCTTATCGGGTAAAGGCACAGCTGAGACGCGCTGGCTTTTCAGAGGAAAAAGCGGCTCCGAAAAGTTTGCAAGTCGGTCCTTTTGAGCTTAGTGCCAATGAAAAAGAAGTGAAAAAGGATGGCAAAGCGATTGAGCTCACAGCCAAAGAAATCGGACTGATGAGCTGTTTTATGCATCACCCGAATCAGATTTTGAGTAAGGAAACTTTGTTTGAACATGTGTGGGGCGATGATTTCTTTGGCTCTGATAATACAGTGATGGTTCATATTCGCCGTTTACGCGAAAAAATTGAGTCAGATCCTTCAAAGCCTTCGTTTTTAATAACAGTTAAAGGGCTTGGTTATAAATTACAATCCAAGGAGTGCGACAAATGAAGTGGAAATTGACACGGCGCTTTTTAGGATCCGTTGTGACAATTGTTGTAATCGTAGGGATTGTAAATACAATTTTACTCCTCTGCTTACTCTTTTATCGAGCCATGCATAATTTTGGGACAGAAGAAGTATCTGCGGAAAACTTTAGCCGAACATTTTCACAATATGTAGAACTACAAGATAACAAACCGATGGTAAATGAAGAAGGACTGGAAAAACTCCAAGACAATAAGGCCTGGATACAATTTTTGAATAATAAGGGTGAGCAAGTGGCAGCCTTTTATACACCTCAAAATTTGCAAACAGTCTATTCTCCTATTGAAATCGTACAAATGTATAAGTATAAAGAAATTGATGCAGAGACGACTGTGTTTGTTGGCGAAGCCCATAATTTCAGCTATTTTGTAGGTGTTAAGGAACAGAAAATAGGTCGCTATGTAATAACCTATGATTATGCTAAAGTTTTTAAATACATTAATATTTTACTTTTACTATTTTTAATCGTCGATATCATTATTGCATTAGTAATAGGATTTTTATTCGGAAAAAGATTAACTACCCCACTCAACACCTTAATAGAAGGAATTCAGCAGCTTCGGGAAAGACGTTTTAAAAAGATGCCTATACCAAAAGGCGTTTATGAAGATGTATTTAGCAATATGAATGAACTATCGGTAAAATTAGATCAGTATGAGAAAGAACGTGATCAACTCGACCAAATGCGTGAGGAATGGATTAGCAATGTTTCGCATGATATGAAGACACCACTTGCTTCTATCCATGGGTATGCAGAATTGATGAAAGATAGCTCCACAGATATAACACCACAAGAACTGTATGAGTATACATCTATTATTTATAGACAGTCTAAATATATGAAAGATTTGTTAGATGACCTCAATTTAACGATGCGTTTGCGCAATCAACAACTCCCGTTACAATTTGAAGATGTAAATATTGTTGGGTTTATTCGTGAAATGACGATTGAGCTTTTAAATGATTCATCATTTGGGGATCGACAGGTTGAATTTGAGGCAAATGTGGACAAAGCCATGCATAAAGTGGATAAAAAATTACTGAAAAGGGCGATCTTTAACTTTATCTACAACGCACTTGTGCATAACGATGAACATGTCGTTGTGAATATTCGAATTGATAATATTTATCTACAGGGTGGACAAGAGCAAAAGTCAAGCAACATATCCACAGCTTCAGTCTTTCATACCCAAATTACCATTGCCGATAATGGCCGCGGTATCCCCTCTAAAGATTTAGAACAGGTTTTTGAACGCTACTACCGAGGTACGAATACTACCAGTACACATGGAACTGGTTTAGGAATGGCGATTGCAAGAGATATTATTCTAGCCCATAATGGGAAAATCGATTTGACTAGCGTTGAAAATAAGGGCACCACCATTACTATTCTTTTATAATGCTAATTATTTTTTTCTTAACAGGCAGAGAAAAGGGCTGTACTCCACTTACTTATTGGAGACAGCCCTTCTTTCATATTTTATTTTTTTTGTGCCTTTTCCGGAATTTCCTCAAATTTCACTTCATCATATGACGATACTTCATCACCATTTTTCACGTACATTTTCAAGTAGGCATCTTTCCGAAGATTTTTTTGTGCAGTGAATTCTAGTGGAATTGTTTCACCATCAGCATTAGTAGCGTCCAGTTTATAAGAGTAGGAGGTCATCACTGTACCATCATCCAGTTTGGTTTCATGCTCTTCCCCATCCTCTGTAATTTGTAAATAATAATTGCTGGCATTCATACGGTTGAAGTCAATATTAGTAAGCGCGAAGGCTCCTACTACTCCTAGCAAAAACAAAATGCCCACTACCATTAGAAATTTTTTCATCTCAATCATCCTTCTGTTTTATTATTTTGTGTGATAATACGATTGTAAGAAGCTACCGTTAAGATATAATACAGACCGTAGATAACTGTATAAGCAATCATCCAGATCATCACAGGTTTTGCAAGATCCATCATCAGTAAGCTAGAGAAGGCTTTTAAAGCAACAACACTGTGTAATAACCCTACTGTTAGTGGTACGAAGAAGATTACGAATACTTGTGATGCAACGGATTTCCGCATTTCTTTTGCGCTAACGCCCATTTTATGAAGCATATTGTATTGTGATTTATCTTCCTCTGCTTCAGTTAATACTTTGAAATAAATGATACTACCTGTTGCAGCTAAAAATACCAGACCCAGGAAGCTTCCGATAAAGAGCAGTGATCCTACGCCTTCAATGCTTGTCTGAAAATCTTGAGGAGCACTAGAAAATAGCGCTTCTTCAGGTATTTGTTTTGCAATTTTTTTAGATAAATCCGTAGAAGCTCTGTCCACACCAATGACACGATATTTTAGTGCTTCTCCTTCTTTTTGTAATACTTTAAATTGATCATTTGATACCACAACTGCAATACCTGCTGTGCCGGCATTTAAAACTGTTTGCGTTTTATAGCTCTGGAATGTGATTGCAGAGTTGTTTTCTGTCGTGATGGTCTTTCCTTTGTATTTAGGTGAGAATCTTTTGTCATATCCAATATCTAAAATAACCGCATTGTCAGCATTCACATGTAGTTCTTCCTTGTTTTGTACTGCTGCTAATTTGTTATAGGTTTTTTCGTTGATAACCGTATAAATTCTTTTATCTGAGCTATCGAAAACTGATGCCGCGTTTAATTCTTTTGTATTAAATGTGACTGATAGTGCTTCGATATTTTCATCGTACTTTGTATCTGACAATACATTGCTAACTTGTTGGTCGCTTTTTGCATCTGTTTGCTGATACATAAAGGTATTCGGATCAGCGGTCATAACTTGGTCATTTGTGTTGTAATAAAGACCATACACTGCACCACCTGCTGTTACAGTTGTARCACTTAACACCGCAATTACAGTCAATGTACGTGCATTACCCCGAATACGATATAGCAGTTGTGAGATCGTCATTATATGAAGACCTTTCCATAGCCATTTTTCATTTTTCTTAATCACAGCTAACACAAAGCCTGTAACACTGTGGAACAATAAAAATGTACCGACAATTACTGTTGCTAAAATAATGAGTGCTGTCATTAAAAAGCCGACTTTTTGCCACACTTTAGAAGTAAAAAGATCTTGCATCGCCAACCAATAACCGATGGCAATTAGTAATACTCCAAGAATGGCTACAATCATAGATGGCTTCGGAGCAGCTTCCCCTTTTTTCGATGCATGGAATAAATCAATTAGTTTAAATTGATAAATTAAACGATAGCCTTGGAATGATGTCACTAAGAAAATAATAAGAAATACAATGGCGGTATTCAAAGCTGCTGATCCCGAAAATATAAATGGTGCTATGACATCATAGCCCATTAAATGAATCAAAATCGTCATAAATCCTTTTGAACAAAGGAATCCAAGAACAACCCCCATTACTAATGAAACCAAACCTAATAATAAGTTTTCAAAAAAGAGCATAAAGCCAATTTGACGATTACGTACGCCAAGTAATGCATACAATGCCACTTCTTTTTTACGTTTTTTCATAAAGAATGAATTCGAATATGCGATAAATATGGCAACGAAGAATATTAGAATGACAGCCGCACCACTCATTAGTGAATCTAATTTTTGTGATGACGCCGTTTTTTCTGCAATCGTATCACTATATTTTAATGTCACAAATGTGAAGTAGATGACAATACTAAAAACCATAGATGCGATGTATAAAAAATATTGGGAGAAGTTTCGTGCAATATTTTTTCTCGCTAGACTAAATAACGTCATCTACCTCACCCCCAATTGTTGCAAGGACATCCAAAATCTGTTGGAAGAATGCTTTACGTGTTTGGTCACGACGATAAATTTCTGTTGATAGCGTACCATCCTTGATGAAAATAATACGGCGGCAGAAGCTTGCTGCATATGCATCATGTGTCACCATCATGATGGTAGAATTATTATTTTCATTTAAATTACTTAAGCTTTCCAGTAGATTTGTCGCTGATTTTGAGTCAAGTGCACCTGTTGGTTCATCCGCTAGAATCAGTGCAGGTTCTGTCACAAGCGCTCTGGCTGCAGCTGTTCTTTGCTTTTGGCCACCGGAAATTTGGTAAGGATATTTTGCTAGTAAATCTTCAATACCAAATACTTTAGCAATACGATTCACTAAGATATTAATTTCTTTAGCTGGGGTTTTCGCAATCGCCAGTGGTAATAATATATTTTCCTTCACAGTCAATGAGTCGAGCAAATTGTAATCCTGGAAGATGAAACCAAGATTGTCACGTCTGAAATCTGCTAAAGCAGCTTCCTTCAAATCGTGAATACTCGTATCATTCATATAGATTTTCCCTTCAGTTGGTGAATCAATTGTTGCTAACATATTAAGCAAAGTCGATTTCCCCGCTCCAGAAGGCCCCATGATGCCCACAAACTCTCCTTCATGAATGTCAAAAGATACATTTTCTAACGCAGTATAAGCAGCGCTTAATTTACCATATGTTTTTTTAATATTTTCTACTTTTAATAATGGTTCCATGTGTTTCACCTCGTCATTTTTGCTGATACTTATACTATAAATGCCCATCCTTACAGCATCTTTGTGCCAACCTTACAGCAACCTTAAATCTATAAAAAAAAATCGTCTTCTATTGTATAGAAGACGATTTTTTACCTTATTTTTTTCAGATGAACTTTTTTAAAATAACGTTATTTGTTTGGATAGAGAGAGAATGTTTCTTTATCATCTAACTTTGCTTCAATAGTTTTCGATCAATAACAAAATTCCCAAACGGGATAAATGAAACGATGAAGATCATCGCCATTTTAAAAAAAGACCATTTTGATTTAATGCTCACATAAAGTAGTGAAAGGCCGAACACGACAAATAGGAAACCATGAATGCTGCCTAAAATGAGTGTTGCTTCTCCAATATCCAATATGTACTTAAAGGGCATACCAATAGCTAGCAATAGAACATATGAGATTCCCTCAATTATTGTAATAAACCGAAACCATCCAAGAGCTGTAGAAAACACTTGTTCATCCCCCTTACTTTTTTTACAAGTACAAATTGATAGGAACGGTTCACATGAAAGGTTTCTATCTACTTGCTACTTTAATTTTCCAGTCTATTTCTCTATCATATTATATTGCTAGTCGCTCCACTAATAAAAAGTATCCATGATTCGTTTGCCTAAAATTAAAACAACAATAGCCCAATCCAAGGATTGGGCCTGTTAAAGACTTTACTTTTTCAACGTGATTCAAAGTTGCTTAAAGGGGATCTTAACCGCTCAATTCCGGAACCAGTTTGCTCCCTCATCCATATGTACAAATGGAATATCCGTATCAATTACACCCCTGATTCGGTCTAACTCAACATCTTCTCCTTCAAGCCATTTCGCAAAATCAAATGCAGTAGGCTCTTGGTTTCCCCCTAAAGCAATCCATGCCTTCATATCTTTAGGTAAATAAGCGGATGTATGAATCGTTCCCGCCCAACTGCTATATAAATCTGAAAATACACCTTGATTGGTATCATTGAACAATCTATAAGCATCGTAGGCATCTGAAAGTTTTCCTTGTTGATTTTGTATAATGTTTAATCGGCGTTTCGAATCAATAAGGTGGTTACGATTTTCATGTTTCATGATTTCAAAGTGATTTGTGCAGGCATTTGCTGTGCGAACTTCAACATTTCTCGGAGAAGTTTCTACGATATAGGTATCACCACTTTTATCGTAGACAACGTAAGTAAATGAATGCCGATGTGGGATTTCCTTCAACATGGCGACAGCTTCCCCTACATTTGCACAAGATTCTACAATCAATCTACCAATCATACAACAAATGAATCCATCTCCTGGATTTTTTCGATTCATAAAGTTATATCCAATCACTAACCCTTTTTCATTCATGCCATCCATCCGTCCAGTCCCACGTTGACTTGGACCAATGCTAGCATAGCCTTGATCAGTTGGTTGGAATAGGACATAGCGTCCCTCATATGTCTTTGGATGGTAATCATAATTACGAATGAAATAATTCTCACCTGTCATAATGGAACATCCCGACCGAACATAATCCAATCGGTATCCTCCAAACTCATGCAACACACGTTCAATTGGCCATTTCAGCGCTTCCTGCAAGCCAAGTAATTCTTCCCACACACCAGGGGCAAATTGTGTAATCGCTTTCTTGACCTCTTCTTCTTCAACCGTAAACCGTGGCTGCCTAATCTTCCACTGATCTTCACGATTTTTTAGCGTTAGTGAATCTTTTAACTCCTCACCTTGCATGTATCCAAACTCAAAATGTGTACCGCGAAATTGTATAATATCACTATATATTTGCCTCACGACTTATCCCTCATTTACAGTAGTGGCCATTCAAATTAAGGATACTTGATGTATTGTCGAAAATAAAGAAGATAGGCCTTTAAATTAGCTATACTCGACAAATCTATGGATCATATTCATCATTAATTCAAGAAAAATGAAGTATATTGTTTTTTTTTTTCAAATTCTTCGGCCAAATTCAAAATTAATATTGAGCTTGTTCATAAGCTTGAATTTTTTGTTCATCTGTCATTTCTGATTGTTCTTCTCTCAATTCTTCGATAATGGATAGTACCGGATATGAATTTGGATCGTAATCTGTTTCTGTTGATGCATATGTAAATAGGCATCATTTTTTGATTATCAATCATTCTTTTGTAGTCTATTTCTATTAAATGCATATATCCATCTCTATTAAAGGCAGCATCGTTTATTATTCTCTTTTTTGCCGGTGATAGGCCCATGAACTGGATACCAAATGTAGGTACAGATTTTTTTGTTCAGCCCTATATCATATCATCCAATATACCTATATTTAATCTTCAAATCTATTTAAAAATTACAAACTTGTAAATTTTTATTAATAAATTTACAAATCTATGTTACTATTGCACTAGTTAACATACTTAGAAATACATGGACGCATATTAAATAATTGAAAAAGGATGTCATTATTGTTTAAGAGGGGGAAAATTATGAAAAAAATGTTTGTTTTTTCATTATCTTTGGTTATGTTATTTAGTTTAGTAACTCCGTCCTTTGCCAATGAAAATGTTAGCAACGGAACATCTCCAGAACAAGAGTTAGAAGGATATACATATTCTTTTAATGATCTTGAAATAACGAGTAATACCATTTTAACAGACCAAGAGATTGAAAACGTGTACAATGCAGTTATGAGTACGACACCTGAAACAACATCGATTGAAAATGACCCTGACTATGGTGGTATATCATTGCGCGCTCCTGTGTCTGGCGGTTCAACAGTTACTGAAATAGCACCTATTTTTAGAACATACAAAAATACCGGTGTAAACGAAGCCAAAAATCTAATTTTTGCATATATGATGAAAAAGATTCCTAAATCATTAACAGATAACGTATTTGCAAATTGGCTTTTTGTAAAGTTAAATAGCTGGTCTAAAATTAGTCCAACTTATGTGGGTTCTTGGGTATCAAGTTCTTATAGCACTGCAGAAAAGAAAAGAAATTATCATGCAACAGTAGTACATTACGGAAAAAGTAATTACACAGCACCTAAATCAGTTCAATATTTCCAATGCAATTACTGGTTTGGAAAATAATTAATAACCGAGGAAATGGGGAATAAGATGAATTTGATAACATTAGTGAGAATAGGTATCTTTTTATTATTTTCTGGTCTTATGATTTTTGATTATTTCCCGAATATCGTCTTCAATGACATGTCTAAGACTACAATGACAATTGGAATTATCGCAGTAGTGATTATCTATATGGTAATTAATCGAAAGACTGATGAAGATAACGAAAAAAACTCATTTATTGGAGAAGCAGCATTTATTCTCTATACTTTAGTGCTAATAGGAGTATTAACATTAATGGGTGGGAAATCTACTGTAGGAATCTCATTAAATAATCCTATTTTATGGTTTGTTTTATTATTGACTATAGTTGATATGACATTAAGATATAGGAAAATTAATGCTTAGAAAATTCATTTGCTATTGAAGTAACAAGGCAACCAATATGGCTGTCTTATTTATCGTCCCAATTGCCCAAATTTCATAAGCTTATCAGCGTCAATATTTTAGATGATTTGCCTTATCTATACGAATAACCGTCTCTGACAATGCAGTCCAACGCTGGTCACTAGCTTTAAAATCAATCCTAATTGAATCAACAAATTGATCAATATTGTCTAG
This sequence comes from Peribacillus sp. P4_C12, assembly GCF_056402095.1. Lineage (NCBI taxonomy): Bacteria > Bacillati > Bacillota > Bacilli > Caryophanales > Bacillaceae > Peribacillus > Peribacillus sp. P4_C12. The sequence goes on along the minus strand of NZ_JBFUIB010000003.1, from coordinate 75,252 downwards.
CTTTGTTTTAATGATAGCCGATTCTGTAGCATCATTTTTGACATTACTTTTGATATCGTTTTTTCTATTTCGGCTAAATGTTAACAAGCCAAGGACAGCCCCTGTTGCCGTACACAATAAACCGAATGACAAAATGTTCGGCCAAGCATTCATGTTGCTGCTTCTTGAACTCGATATTTTCATCATAAGTGAAAATAATGAAGATAAGCCCTTAAATTTATGAAACAACTCACCACCCCGATCTCCCCTCATAATCTGTAACTAGGCACATTTATGAGGGGGACGGATCATGGAGATGGAATTGACGGCACTCCATTGGATTTATGTTGTATTTATCGTATTGATAATCGGGTTTATGGTAAAACGTCGTGATACTACCCTCATTTGCATAATTGGAATTTTCCTTTTGGCTTTAGTTGCTACTGGCAGTTTAGCCTCATCCATTAGCGGGATATTTAACAGCTTCATTTTCGCCATCACGGAATTAATGTCCACGATATTAATCATTTCAATCATAGTCGCTATGAGCACGGTTTTAACGAAGTCTGGAATTAATGATGTCATGATCGCACCATTTGCTAAATTCATTAAAAATCCTACACTTGCCTTTTGGATAATCGGAATCGTCATGATGATCATATCCTGGTTTTTCTGGCCCTCACCGGCTGTTGCCTTACTTGGGGCGGTTATGCTCCCCGTTGCATTACGGGCTGGTTTACCTGCTCTCGGTGTGGCGATGGCGATGAACCTTTTTGGTCACGGAATAGCATTGTCAGGGGATTTCATCATTCAAGCTGCACCTAAACTGACGGCGGATGCCGCTTCGATACCAGTCGGTGATGTTATCGCTGCGAGCATTCCCCTTGTCATCACAATGGGCGTCGTCACCACCCTCTCCGCCTTTATCCTCTTGAAGCGGGATATGAAACTTGGAAGAATCAAGGCGGAGGATAATGAAGGTATCGTCCAAGATCAAACATTTAGTGAAGATCTGCTCACACTGGCACAAAAGAAGTTTTTTGCAGTCTTCATTCCGATCGCATTTCTGTTGGATGTTGTGGCATTATCGATTTTGAAGTTACAAGGGGGAGATGCAACCGCATTGGTTGGCGGTACTGCCGTTTTCATTTTGCTGATTTTATCCCTTGTCGCACATAAACAACAAGGACTTGAAAAATCAACGGCCTATTTAATTCAGGGATTTCAATTTGGATTCAAAGTATTCGGACCCGTCATTCCAATCGCTGCATTCTTCTATTTAGGTGATTCTGGCTTCAACCAAATCATCGGTGACTATTTACCAAAAACGTCTCTCGGCATTGTCAATGATCTCGGTGCCGCCTTAGCAGCCTCCGTACCTTTAACGAAAGAAATAGCCGCCGTTACATTAACGGGCATCGGTGCCATCACTGGCCTCGATGGGTCGGGATTTTCAGGCATTTCTTTAGCAGGATCGGTTGCTAAACTATTTGGAACAGCCATCGGAAGCGGAACCGCTACCTTGACTGCACTTGGGCAAATAACTGCAATTTGGGTAGGCGGCGGAACCTTGATTCCATGGGCCCTCATCCCAGCCGCTGCAATATGTAATGTTAGTCCCTTCGAACTTGCGCGCCGGAATCTGCTACCGGTAACCATTGGTTTAGTATTCACTACAATAATTGCGATGTTTCTCATATAACTTTTTAAGCAGACAATGTGCTTGGGTAATAAAAAACGAGAACAGTACTTGAAGATCTAGATTTGTATGTGTGAAGTAATTTCCATATGAAAAAGGACTGAAAAAAAAGATCAGTCCTTTTTACATTTTAGATAAAAATCGAATTTTATCCTAACCCAGTAATCCAAGGCGATAATGCCCTATAGATTCTAAACTACATTATTTTTTCATTACTACTATCAACATTTATTGTTGACTCTACTTTCTTAGCCAGTTTAAATTTATAGAATAATATACAGGCGATTAAAAATCCTATCCCATAAAATAATCCGACTCGTTGAGTAGAATCAAAAGCTAGAAATACTAGAATCAAAAAGCAAAATCCTAAACAAAACAATGGGACAAATGGATAAAATGGTACTTTGTATTGTAATTCTTCCGTTTTCCCACCCGCTTTTAAAAACTTCCTTCGAAACATATATTGCGATAAAGCAATTCCCATCCATGAAATCGTGACAGAAATACCTGCGATTGACATAAGTAATACGAACACAGTATCAGCAGCAATAAAGCTGGTCAATAACGATAAGAGTGAAAAAGACATTGTAAAAAGAAGGGCATTCAACGGTACTTTTCTCTTAGACAAAGTACCAAATATCTTAGGTGCCATTCCATCATGTGCCATCGACCAAAGTAAACGTGAAGATGCATAAAGACATGAATTTCCAACAGAAAGAATAGCTGTCAAAATAATAAAGTTCATGATACCTGCTGCATAAGGGACCCCTGCAATCTTCATTAAAGTTACAAAAGGACTTTCTAATAAACCTAATTCAGAAGAAGGGAATATGGCAGAAAGAATAATAATGGACGCAATGTAGAATACAATGATTCTAAAAATTACATTTCGAATAGCTCTAGGTATGTTCTCTTCAGGATTTTCACTTTCCCCTGCTGCAATCCCTATTAGTTCTGAGCCTTGATAAGAAAATATTACATTCATCATTGTCACAAAGACAATTGCAATACCACCTGCTGGGAAAAGTCCAGAAGAAGCTAGATTCTCAAAGAATGGGGTTGGACGATCAGATAAGGAGACAAAGCCAAAGATGCCAGCGATTCCAATTAAGATAAACAAGATTACCGCAACGATTTTTATTCCAGCGAACCAATATTCCGCCTCTGCAAAACCTCTTGTCGTTAACGCATTCAATGTAAATAAAAGTACAATGAACACAGCACACCAAATCCAGATAGGAACATGAGGGAACCAGTGTTTCATCAATATTCCCGCTGCTGTAAACTCAACTCCTGCAGTTGCGGCTGAACCGACGAAATACATCCATCCGAGCGAAAAACCAGCGGAAGGTCCAATATATGTAGCAGCATATTTTTGGAATGAACCTGTAACCGGCATATGAACAGCTAGCTCGCCTAGACAGACCATTACCATATACAAAATAAGACCACCTGCTAAATAACCCACCAGAGCCCCTCCAGCCCCTGCTTGATTAATTGTATAGCCTGCATTTAAAAATAGGCCTGTCCCAATAACGCCACCAAGCGAAAGCATAAATAAATGACGTCTTTTCATTGAGCGTTGCAGTTGTTCATTGTTTTCCAAACCATTCCCCATATTATCACGTCCTTTTCTTTGCTATTAATCCACCTTCTTCCTAACTAACTTAGAATCTTAATGAGAGACAACTAAGACCGCCATCTTGTTTTTGGAATTCTGACATCTCCACTTCAATCACAGTGTATCCAATATCTTCAATCTTTTTCTTTGTTCCCTCAAATCCTTTCGGGACAATAATGTAGTCGTTCATTCGGACGCAGTTACCCGAATATTCTTCGTCCTCTGTTACAACAATTTGATTATAGCTAGAAAAAGCTTCATGATTGATGAATTCTCCGGCCACTAATAAATTATTGTCTCCTAGATAATTCACACCCGTTTTTAAATGAAAGAATTTCTTAAGAGGAATGATGGTCGTATCATAACCATACTTACCCATAATATCTTTGAACTGCCGAGCACCTGCTTCATTTGTTCTTGAAGAAAGTCCAACATAGAAGCGATCTTCAGCCTGCATAACATCTCCGCCATCTAACATACCTGGGGATTGAATATACTCAATTGTGTCATAAAAGTCTTTTAAAACTTCTTTCATTTCAATAATCTCACCATTTCGGCTATCTGCACCAGGATTCGTTACAAGGGCACATTTTGGCGTCAACACGGCGGTATCTTCTACAAACGTAGAATCAGGGTATGTTTCATCCGATTCGAGAACAGTCACTTTCACATCGCAGCGTTTTAATGCTTCTATATAAGCCTCGTGTTGTACCAGCGCTTTTTCATAATCTGGGTTTCCTAAATCCGATGTTGTTAAACCATTTACAAAACTTTTACCAATCTTTCGTACAATCGCATGTTTAAACATATTTATTCCTCCTAATATAGTTAACTTAACTTTTTTAAAATAGGGACAGTTAAACCACCTGAACCTTCCGTACCTTAGTGCACTTGTGCTCCAAACTGTACAAGTAGTTTTTTAGTTATTGGATTTTCGGCACCACTGGCCTTGCAGAAATGTTTCTATCGACTCTCTACCAAACTCTTAAACATACTCTTTATCAAACTCTCTATCATAGCAGGAGTATGGACAAAGGCACTATCGATGTGAAGGCGYTCTGTACGCTGATGTGCATCTTTGCCGAACGGCCCTACATTGAGCACGGGTGCTTGAAGTTGAAGCATATCAGCGAAAGGAATGCTATAAGTATCGCCCCAGACTGGCGTATTCTTTTCAAAAGCCGTCCAGCCATCAGCCTCATCACTATATTGAACATAGCTTAAATCGCAAAGACCATTAAAATAATGAATTTGGCTGACTTCTTTATTAAACCTGGCTGCAGTTTCCTTTATTAATTGCACAGAATCGATGATAAACGGGTCATTGGACGTATTAACAGCTGGATAATAGGGCGGCGCAAACAGCAATACAATAGCCGGCGCAAGCTCCTGACATTGAATCATCAGTTTATCTGCGATTCGCAGTGATTTTTCCCGCTCATCCCAATCCATGTTTCCTTGGACTTCACTCTTTATTTCCTCAACAAAATTTGCACCAAATTTCCCCTCGGCATAAGAAAGTAACTTTTCGTAGCGCAATACTTTTACTTCGCCTACACCTTCAATCTGTTCACGCCGGCAAACAGCTTTATATGATTCATTGCACATTATCGCTGCTTCCTGTGCAACCTGCTCGAATATATCCATAATTTCAGCAGCGCTTCTTTTCATAATGAAAACATTATAAAGGGCGGCTGCACGATAAGGAGTCTGTGTTGAATATTGTAATTTCAAATCTTTTTGCTGAAGCGAAACGGGTAAAGGTGTATCCTCTCCGAGATCACTTTCCTGAAACAGAGTGCTCCACTCCATGAGTTGAGTAAGGAACGAGGCAATATAGTTAGCTGTAATTCCCTTTAAAGGCTCACCAACGTGAGTTTCTTTTCCATAAAAAAGAGCAGCCGGCATGATTTTTCCCAACGTTCCAGAATAGATATAATGTCTATCATCTCCCGGTTTCTGTGAAAAAGATGGTTCACTGTTAAAAAACATTTTATAAGAAAGGTCATATTTATCACGCAAAGTCACAAGTTCTTTAACTGCAGCTCTCATTCCCGCTGAATTCACTTCCTCATCTGGGACGGTTAGTAGCAGAAGATTGATAGACCATTGTTCGATACTTGCTTTTTCGATGAGAGCCATATGAAGGGCAAGTCCCATTTTCATATCCATCGTTCCTCTTCCAAACAAGTACTTTCCCGATTCAAGATCAATGCGCGCTTCTTCCGGTAAATTATCTTTTCGTTCATGAAGTTTTTTTGTAAGCTCCTCTGGTTGAAAAGCAAGAGTCTCAAGATCGCCGTATTCTTCAGTCTGAACCGTATCAAAATGGCTAATTAATACGACTGTATCCTTTGCTTCAGAATGTTTGTAAAAGGCATTGACAAAATTTCTCCCTAGATCAACTTCGTGAAGTGATAAGTGCTCTGGATTCCTTTTAAAATAATCAAGCTTGCTTAATTTCTCTTGAACTTTATAAGGAAACATGCATTCCCCTTCAGTAAGAGTACGACTTTCCCAGCTAACAAGTTCACATAATAAAGCACGAAGAGTTTCAGGTGTACCCCATAGTAATCGACTCATTGAAATCCCCCTTCCGATTTTTAATAAATGTAAGAACGTAGGAAAAACCAACCTTCTTTTATCTAAATTTTCTGTTTTTTAAAAGCGTAGTTCTCAATCCACTGTCCTGCTTTTGGAACTCAGACATTTCCAGTTCATTCGTTTTAAAACCAACTTCATTCATTTTATGTTTCGTCTCTTCATATCCCTTTGGAATTATCACATAATCATTTACAAGGATACAGTTTGCTGAGTATTCGTCTTGAGTTGAAACCGTTATTTTCTTGTATTGTGAAAAATTATGATGATTGATAAATTCACCTGCAGCTACAATCAAGTTTTTCCCAAGGTAGGCGATTCCTGTTTTCAGACAGCGGTATCTTCAACGAATGTTGAATCTGGAAATTCCTCGCTTGCTGGCAAGTGTGTAACTGAAACCCCGCATTTTATTAATGCTTCCACATAAGCATTTCATGCTTCTCTAATAATCTTTCATAATCTGGCTTGCCTAAGTCGGAGGTTGTTAAACCATTTACATAACTTTCTCCCAGTGTTTTTACAATTACATGTTAATACTTAATTTCCCCCTCAATATTTGATATTCGTACGTACAACTGGACAGGTTAAACAAGTCGGTCCGCCAGTGCCTTTATAACTGATTTCAGTTCCCTTGTATTCATATACTGTGGCTCCAGCATCAAGAAGCTGTTGTTTTGTGTAAGCGTTACCAGAAGACATTACACAAACACGCGGAGCTAATGCAAGCACATTGCAGCCTAAGTTCATGTACTCATCATCCGGCACTTCAATAAGCTGAATACCGCGATCAATAAGCAGTTTTCTGAAAAATACTGGCATAAGACGAGAATGGACTACTGCTAAATCATGGTCTACCATGCTGATAAAGGACATAAGATGGAGGCACTCTGCCTCGCCTTGATCATGTGTAAGCTGGACTACGATGAATTCATCGACAAGATGAGCGGTCATTTCTTTTAATTGACGAATAGCTTCAGCGTTTGTACGATAACCATGTCCGACAACAAGTGTCCGATCATCAAGCCAAACGATATCACCGCCATCTGCGACAGCATCACCAGTTAAAACACCAATAATCGGTATGTCCTTCTCCTTACAAAACTCCTTGTATACATTTGCTTCAGGCTGTCTCAATTCTTTCCCAGACTTTAAAATAATGGCTCCTTCACTTGTGAATTTTACAGGATCATGGGCATATAAGGAGTCCATTCCGACTTCCGAAGATGCGGGCAAATAATCGATGTTTGGAACATATTTCTCCAAAATAGAAATAAAGTCACCATACTCTGTTAGGGCTTCTTTGAAATCTGGCTCTTCTACATAGTTGAAATTCCGCCATTCTTGGCTTATATGTTCTTGACTAATAAAAGCGTCGTTCGGATGTTTTACAATGACACGTTCTAATGGTTGGTACATAGACGAACAATATGTCATTACCTTCCCTCCTTTTTCCGCATATCGGAAAACGTTTCCGGCAATAGGAAATTTTCTTAAATTATAAAATTAAATATGGTATAATGTCAATATGTTTTAAATCTTCAGTTTTTTTGTAACTCGTAATGAAAGATAGGTGGTAAGTTTATGCAATCAATTGACCGGGCCATGAACGTTATTAAGGTGCTAGTTTCCGATTCATCGGAAAACTGGCTGTCTATTACGGAACTATCTCAAGAATGTGAACTTCCGGTTAGTTCCATGCACCGTTTGTTAAAAGCAATGTCCAAGCATGGCCTAATTCAACAAGACGAACAATCCAAACAATATGGTTTAGGAAATATTTGGCTCGAATATGGTTTGCGTATGTATGACAAAATGGATTACATCAGTCAAATAAGGCCTGAACTAGAAAGGCTTATGAACAAAGTGGAGGAAAGCGTCTATCTCAGCCAGCCAGTAGGAATTGAGTCACTCATTATCGAACGAATCGACAGTGAAAAAAGCCAAATCCGTGTTTATGACCAGCTTGGCTCACGAGTCCCTATGCATATTGGAGCTGCTAATAAGGTAATGCTCGCCTATATGCCATATAATCAAGCGAAAAAAATCGTAGATGCTCTTTTGCCAGTTCAAGAAAGAGCAGCTTTTTGGGATATATTGAAAGAAGCTAAAATGAAGGGACATGGAATCAGTCACAGTGAAAGAACAGAAGGAACATCTTCTGTAGCTGTTCCAGTCTTAAACCATTTTGGAGAAGTGCATGGGGCAGTGAGTATTGGTTTTGTCAGCTTTAACTTGACAGAAGACAGACTTGATTTTCTCATTAAAAATGTGATTGAAACCGGCAATCGAGTTTCTTCAAAATTGGGGTATAGAGGACCATGAATATGAGACCAGTGGATGAACGGTATTCACGAAACGATTCATCCATTAAAATCTTTTTGATTTATAATAAACCCTGAAAATTTTAATAAGTCGTCACTTCTTTTCCGAATTAATCTTTTCGTTAAAATTTCAGTCTTTCCCTTGCAATTAACGCAAATAATCAAAGCGATCAATATGGTAGATTGTTATTCCATCAAACCAATTAAAGGATAGTAGGCCTCAGATCCTAAGCAGATAGAACGGGTGTCACTTTACTTCAAAACCTTGTCTCTGAAACCGATGGCATAATAAAAAAGGACCCAAAAGTGTCTGAAATCACCACAACTTTAAAATATAGATTTCATCTATTATTCTAAGGTTGTGGTTCGATAAAATTTCCCCTTTTTTTATTTTTAAATTTACACCGTTTAAAATTTTCTTGGTTGAGTAACCTTTTTCTAAATCTGTGATGCTTAACAATGTTATCATCCCCCCATCACTTCATGATTAACACATTTCTGCCTTCTACTTATTCATTATTAAATTTCTTTTTAGAAATCCAGATGTTTGTTACTAAGATTGTTAGTGCTGACAATACAATTGTCGATATTACACTCCAGATTACATCTGTATTGACTGTTCCTAAAATAAGTACTTCCATAGCATGTTTACTCATACTTGCCGGGTTTACATTGTCTATAACAGGACTTAAACCCACTACGATTCTACAGCCCAGTAAAAATACTATTGATATTAATGCAATAATACCCTGACTATTAAAAATAGTACTGATCATTGTCGTGAATGAAACTATAAATAGAATCCACATCAGATAGAACAACAAAGCTACTAATAAGTCCACAAAATCAACTCTCGTAAACAATAAAATAACATATAGATATGAGACCAAGTATCCTAGCACTACACTGCAAGCAACAAACAAATAATTGGAAATAACTTTTCCACTTATATAAGAACCAACCGTAACAGGTCTTGTAAGAATAAAGGCTAACATACCATTTGCTTTGTCAGACTGTACGACCCCCATCATGGAAACGATAATAATCATGACCCCTAATTGATCAAATTGAGACCCTAATGTACTAGCAAGTACTTCGCCGCCTTTTTGAGCAGCCATACTTGGATCAATAGTGATCCCTTGGCCTCCACCTAGTGCCTTTAATATTGAAGGTAAGTAATAACTAACAACTGGTTGAGTTAATCCTAAAAATATAAATACAAGAGGCAGCCAAATAACTTTGAATTCACGTACCATCTGCACAAATTCCTTTTTCGCTAAAACGGTAAAATTATTCATTTTTCCACCACCAATTTTAAGAATATCTCTTCCAATGTATCGTTATCTATTTCAAACCGTACAAGATCAACATTGTGTTCCAGAGCACTCGCCAGTAATAAATTCTTGTTTAATTCTATATTTTCCACTTCTATTTTTAATTTATTTCCTATTACCTCTACACCTTTTACAAAGTTCAAGCTTTTAACGATTTCAATCCATTCTTGATTTTTAACTGTTAAATCAACATTAATTTTATTTTCACTATTCCTGTTTAATAATTCTGTCATTGTAGTATCTTCAATTTTTTCACCATTCTTTATAATGACAAATCTCTCACATATTTCTTCTGCATCACTTAATATATGTGTTGATAATAAAATGGTCGTCTCTTTCTTTATTTCTTCTATTATATTTAGAACTTCTCTTCGACCAATTGGATCTAATGCCGAAACCGGTTCATCCATTACAATCAAAGATGGTTTATGTAACAATGCTTGTGCAATTCCAAGTCTCTGTTTCATTCCACCTGAAAAGGTTCTTACCTTTGAATTCTCTTCCCCACTTAACCCTACTTTCGACATTATTTCTGGAATACTCCGTGTTAATTCTTCCTTCTTTATTCCTGATAGCTGTCCCATAAAAGTAAGGGTTTCTTTGGCAGTCATCCATTGAAAAAAGTTTGGGTATTGTGGTAAGTAGCCTATTTCCCTTTTCATTTTAGAAATTTTCTTACCACCAAGTAAGACTTCTCCCATGCTTGGATCTATAATATCTGCAATAACTTTTATTAGTGTCGATTTACCTGCCCCATTAGGCCCTATCAATCCAACACATTCCCCTGATTGTAGTTCCATTGAAAAATTATTAACCGCTGTTTTTTCTTTAAATTTTTTAGTAACATTTTTGATTTCTAATTTCATATTCTGTCACTGTCCTTTCTACCAATAACAAAGTACAGTATTGGACCAAGAGTGTTTACAAAAATAATAATGAGTGTCCACAATAAAATATTTTTCCTCGTTTTTCGATGTCTGTATAAATCAATTAAAGCTATAAGGACTAAAATAAATCCAATAGCAATTACCGGTAAAATAATCGGCAGAATAGACATGAAATCAATATCTTTAAATTCGTCCCATCCGTAATGCAATTGCATACCTACCACTCCTATCATTTAATAATTCCAATTATAACACTATCATTATCAATAATGATAACATTATAATTGGAATATTACACCTATTTTTTTCTTTTAAAAATATTGTTTTAGTTTTTATTATTATTTATAATGATAATATTATCATTATAAATAATAATAAAAATATAATGGGATTTATGTATGCTAAAAGCTATTAATCCTATTGTATGAACACATTTCATCTTTTAAAAAAAGACATATAATTTTTAAATGCATCTTACTTTCTTCAAAATACATTACGGTAAAAATTTTCTAATTTGATTAAATGTATTCTTTTACTATTATCTTACTTAAATGAAAATGATTTAACCATACACTATATGACAAAATGAAGTTATTATTCGTGATCTATATGATAAGAAAAGAACAATATTGGGATTATCGAATTGATTATCATTATGTAGTATCAAATTTCTAATGTAAGGAGAATAAAATGATTAATAAAGCTGAAATTTTAATGCACCCCGTAAGAATAAAGATCTCCCAAGCTTTAATGAGAAACAAAGAAAATGGATTAACACCACTAGAAATGTTAAAAATCATTAAAGATGTACCTCAGGCAACATTGTATCGACATATACAAGTTTTGTTAGATTCTGGAGTTATTCGTATTGTGAAAGAGAAAAAAGTGAGATCAGTTTCCGAAAAATACTACGTTTTAAATGAAGAAGAGGCACGACTTAGTGGAGAAGAGTGGAAAAAATCTTCTAATGAGAAAAAGTTGAACTATTATTCTTATTATCAATTATCACTTATGACTCAATATCAAAATTACCTTACTAAATTAGAAGAACGAGATTGCTCAGAAGATGGTTCAACCTTTTCACTTATAGAACTTAAGCTTGATGATGAAAGTTTTATTAACTTTCAAAATGAATTAAACGATCTAATGTTAAAATACTACAAAGCCACGAACCAAAGTGCTAAACAGGATTCTCCAATTCGAACCATTGGCGTTACCATTATTCCAGAATCATAAACAAATGAAAAAAGGCTGACCCAAAACAAGGCGCCATGAACCATATCCTTAACATATAGAAAAAAACACTACAAATAAAAAAACGAGGGTAAAACAGCTTACGTTTTACACTCGTTTTTTCGGGTTACACCCACGCTTCTCTTCTTATCGGAGAGGCTTTCAGTGTGGTAATTAACTATCCGCGGGGAAACGAGGGGGTAATTCAGATTTTATATCTTAACTAAGGTTTCTTTTATACTGCAGTATACTTCGTTCCAAAGCTGCTTATCTTCAGAAAAAGCCTCTGTTATTTTTTTAAATACTTCTTTTTGCTCTGCCTCAAAGCGCTCGTCATCCTTAGCTGGCAGATCCGATCGCAACTCCATTACGTACTCTTGTACCTTTGGTGCACGAGGCCCCCAAACCGCTTTTTCTTCACCATTCTTATCAATAAATATAAAAATAGGAATTGAACGTGCTGTTCCATTTGTTAAGTATTGATCTATCAGCTCAAGGTTTTGATCACGTAAAACCATGTGAGTTTCAATATTTGCGGCTTCTGCAATGTTTAAAAGAATAGGTATATTCATCATCGCGTCTCCGCACCAGTCTTCAGTAATGATAATAACTCGAAGGTCTTTCGCTTTTAAATCATTAAAAAAATCTTGGTCTACCTCCGAAACAGAAAACCGATCATAAATCGATTGTAAGCTTTCTTTATGAACTTTCATCGAAGCAACAAAATCTTTAGCAGGAATCCCCTTTTCAAACCATTCATTCAAAGTCTTCATCATAATTCTCCTATCTTTATTTATTTAAAAGTACCATAAACAACTTATGATTTCATTGTTTCCACTCTAATAATCAACAAGATTTTCCGAGTTGTGGATCACTAACAGCAGCCTGATAAAGTAAAAACATGTTTTCTTTCTCGTGTGTAAAGGGAAAACTCTAATTACAATTAAAAGCTAGGGCTAACTAACTATTATATTTTGAGCATTCAGTCAGTTATTTGCTGTGTACCGGTAATTTCCGGCAGCATCATGATTGGTGATTCTTCTATAAACAAAAAAAGTCATATATATAGGTTGGAGAAAAGAATGGAGGGGCTAGGATTTCTCCTTGTCTCTCTTTCCTTTGTCCGCACCTAATATATGCCTTCATTTGATGGATATAACGAAGATGTGAGAAATCTAATCCTTGCTCTCCTTAATTTGCTATTTCTTCATTAACAAAGCGATTTTTTGGATTCTTTAATCCAAGGTGATCACGGAGAGTGTCTCCTTCGTAGTCCAAACGGAACAAACCCCTCTCCTGTAAAATTGGAACAACCATCTCGACGAAATCCTCTAAGTCGCCTGGTAACAGTGGAAGTTGAAGCATAAAGCCATCTGCAGCTTTTTCGGTAAACCATACCTCCATTTCATCGGCTACTTGAGTTGGTGTACCGACAAATCTATCACGTCTGGCAGGACTGAAAAATCTCGCATATAATTCACCGACTTTTAAGTCTTCTTCATCAATAATTTTCTTCATTTCATTAAAGTTACTTTGTATGCTATTTACTGATGGAAACTCAACATCCTTCGCTAGCGTATCTAAAGAGTATTTCGAAAAATCAACATTGCCCATATAACCAGAAACGAATTTCAAACTCTCATAAGGGTCGACGAGACTTTGGAGTTTATTGTATTTTTGAACGGCTATTTCTTCGGTTTCTCCGATAATAGGGGAAATGCCGTGAAGGATGTGGAGCTCCTCTCCGCTTCTTCCAAAATCCATTAAGGACGATTTTAATTCTTGATAATATCGTTTCGATTCTTCAATGTTATCCCAATGTGTGAAAACGACTTCGGCTGTTCGAGCGGCTAATCGCTGCCCTGGTAGAGAAGCACCCGCTTGAATAATGACCGGCTGTCCCTGCGCCGATCGTGCAATATTCAACGGACCTTTAACCGAAAAATAGTTGCCTTTATAATGAAGCTCATGCACTTTATCAGGATCAAAAAATTGTCCCGTTTCTTTGTTATACACAAATGCATCATCTTCCCAAGAATCCCATAATCCCTGCACAACGTCGATGAACTCCTCTGCTCGTTCATAACGATGATCGTGTGCCCAATGTTTATCACGACTGAAATTCAAGGCCGTCTCTCCGGTCGCATCAGCTGTTGTAACAACATTCCACCCCACCCTTCCGCCGCTTATATGGTCAACGGAAGCAAATTGGCGAGCGTGTACATATGGTTCACTGTAGGTTGTAGAAGCCGTCGCCCCAATGCCAATTTTTTCTGTCGCTGCAGCTAATGCTGTAATTAGTACAATCGGATCAAATCGATTAAGTATTTGAGGATGCGATTCATGATTAATGGCCAAACTATCTGCCACAAAGGCAAGATCAAATTTCCCTTTCTCCGCAATTTTTGACAGTCTTTGCAAAGCTTTCACATCAATACTTGCATTCGGATTTGATGCCGGATGTCGCCACGACGCAACATGCATACCTGTTCCAATCAGATAAGCAGCTAGCTTCATCTGTCTGTCTTGAGCCATTCTAATCTCTCCTTATTTATTAGAATATATCTCCTTATAACTGCTCAATTCTTTCAAGGTAATGAATGTTGGAATATAGTTTCCATTGTAAGTTTCTTCAATAAATTTAGCCGTTTTCTCTGATTGATAGAGATCAACTAATTTTCGGTAAATTTCATTGTCTTGATCTTCACTCCTAGCCGCTATGATATTAATATAAGGCTTTGCAGTACTACTTTCATAAATAAGAGCATCTTTTAAATTTAGTCCCGCTTCTACCGCAACTCCATTATTAATCACCGAACCAGCTGTATCTTCCATCACACGTGGAGCACTGGCACTATCGACAGGAACAATTTCGATTTTCTTCGGATTTTCTTTTATTTTGTCCTGTCCACCATTTCCGTCAAAGTCATCAACAACTTTTAAGAGTTTTGCTTCTTGTAATAACAATAAAGCTCTTCCCCAGTTTGCTGGGTCATTGGGCACAGCAATTTGTGCACCATTTGGAATTTCTTCCACCGATTTATATTTACTTGAATACAAACCGAGAGGAGCAATAATTGTAGTCCCAATTGGAACGATGTCTGTATCGTTCTTCGCATTAAATGAATCTAAATAGGCAACATGTTGAAAGGCGTTGATATCAATATCCCCTTCTGCCAGCGCTTCGTTCGGATCATAAGCCGATGAGAAATTAACAATTTCAATTTCCACCCCTTCTTTTTCAGCCTGTTCCTTTAAAAATTCCCATGTTCGAAGTTCAGAATTTCTAATCCCGACCTTCACTTTCGTTTGTTTCCCTCCCGCATTAGTTGAATCACTTGAGCAACCTGTCAATAACACCCCCAAGATAAGCAATAAAGGTAAAATACATTTTTTCATCATTAATTCCCCTCTCTGTCTGTTCAGTACCACCACTACACTCTTCTAATTTTTCGTTCGAGTATATTTCCTAAACTTTGTACTCCCTGAACTACAATTACTAGAATTACAACGGTGACGAATATCGTAATAGTGCTAAAGCGTTGATAGCCATATGTTATAGCTACATCACCAAGTCCACCGCCACCTATAGCTCCTGCCATAGCTGTAGCGCCTACTAAACCAATTGTTGCAGTTGTTATACTCAGAATTAACGACGCAAAAGCCTCAGGCATTAAAAACCTGAAAATAATTTGTAACGGTGTTGCTCCCATAGCTTTCGCGGCTTCAATAATGCCTTCATCTACTTCTAATAGCGAATTCTCTACAAGTCTTGAGATATATGGGCCAATATGAAGCACGAGTGGTACAATTGCTGCTGTCGTACCAATCGACGTACCAACAATTAGTCTTGTAAATGGAATAATCGCCACAAGCAAGATAATAAACGGAATCGATCGGAAAATGTTTACAATTGGATTCACAATAGAAAAAATAAATCTATTTTCATAAATATGATCTTTTCTTGTTACAACCAATAAAATGCCTAAGAATATTCCAATGATGCTTCCAAAAAAAAGTGAAATACTAACCATGTACAGCGTTTCCCACAATGCGTTTAAAATGAGCTCTTTGCTGACTTCCATCCTTCGTAACCTCCTTCACTTCAACCTTTTGATTCTTTATAAACTGTAATGCCCGATCAATTTCATCATCATTTCCTATTATTTCAACAATTAAATTACCAAATGGGATGCCTTGTAACTCAGTAATATTGCCGAACAGAACGYTTATTTCCACATTAAACCTCTTCGCTGTTTTTGAAACGATAGGCTGCCCAGAGCTCAATCCAAAAAAATCAATTTTAAAAATACGGCTGAAATAGGCATCCTCTTTTAGCAACCCATAAACACTTGATGGCACTTCATCGCGAACAACCGATCGAATGAAGTTACGTGTTGTTTCTGTTCGTGGACGGGCAAAAATATCGAACACATTTCCTGATTCAATCACGCTACCATCCTCCATCACTGCAACCCGATTACAAATTTCTTTAATAACTTCCATTTCGTGCGTGATAATTAGAATGGTAATTTTATATTCATCATTTATCCGTTTCAATAGATTCAAGATTGATTTTGTTGTTTGTGGATCCAATGCCGATGTTGCTTCATCACATAATAGAATCGAAGGGTTTGTAGCCAACGCACGGGCAATCCCGACACGCTGCTTTTGTCCACCTGATAGCTGATTTGGATAATTCTTTGCTTTGTCTTCTAGACCAACAAAGCGGAGAATCTCATAAACTCGTTCTTCAATCTCTTTTTTCTTTTTTTTACTTAACAATAATGGCATCGCCACATTATCAAAGACTGTTTTGGAATTAAGTAAATTAAAATGCTGAAAAATCATGCCAATATTTTTCTTAGCTTCACGCAAATCTTTTTCAGACATCTTTGCTAGATCTTTTCCTTCTACAATCACTTCACCTAAAGTAGGATATTCTAATAGATTCACAGTTCGGATGAGTGTACTTTTTCCTGCTCCACTAAAACCGATGACTCCGAATATATCCCCTTTTTCAACGGTTATATTAATCTCCTTTAACGCTTCAATTTTCTTCTCTCCGTCATCAAATACTTTTGAAACCTGACGAAATTCAATCAAAGTGGCCACCTCCTCTTTTTAACTAGTTTGGTTTAGAAAACTCACTTCACTTAAAACGCAGGTACGACGGCTCCTTCATATTTATCTAAAATAAATTCTTTGACCTTTTCCGTCGTTAATGCATTCGCAAGCTTTTGGATCGCTTTATCGTCCTTATTGTCTGGACGAGCAACTAAAATGTTAACATATGGTGAATCCTTTCCTTCAATTATCAGTGCATCATCGAGAGGTTTTAACCCTCCTTCTAGCGCGTAGTTTGTGTTAATGGCCGACGCTTCCACATCGTCAAGCGAGTGAACTAAAAGAGGGGAGTCGACTGGAATGAATTCTATTTTTTTATCATTTTTTGTAATATCCTCAATCGTATAATCCCCTGACTTAGACGAATCCAACTCAATGATATTATTTGCCGCAAAAAGCTGTAACGCTCGTGAAAAGTTTACTGGATCTTTCGGTACAGCTACTTTCGCTCCGTCTGACAATTCCCCTATAGACTTAATTTTCTTGGAGTAGACACCAAATGGTTCAATATGTACGCCCTTCACATTAACCAAATTTAAACCACTATCTTTATTTACTTGCTCTAAATACGGTGTATGTTGAAAGAAGTTTGCATCCATTTCTTTGTTTGCTGTTTGTTGATTCGTTTGAATACCATCCGTAGAAATCACTACTTCTAGTTTCACGCCCTGTCTTTCTAAATCCGGTGCGATAAACTCTAAAATTTCGGCATGTGGAATCGAGGCTGCACTAATTTTCAAAGTCACTTCCTCATCTTTGTCTCCTTTACTCTCCGATGATGTTTGCTCATTATTTCCACAAGCTCCTAATACCAGTAATACTACTGTTAAAATCGTCACTGACAGCCATTTAATTTTCTTCAATGTTCCTCACTCCTTTTTTTATCCTTTTATATTGGAATAAATACTTGCAAATATTTATCAGCTGATTCATATCCGCTGGATGTTTTCTTTTCCTTCTATATGTATAGTCTCTTCCCCTAAGAAAAGCGGACTCAACAACTGAAATGATTGGATCCGTTCTACTTCTTTTCGGAGCGGTGTATGCAAAATAAATTCATCCACTTGATAAGTTTTATGAAGTTCCTTTAAAATTCCGTTTACATATCCTGGAGTCCCAGCAATAACACTTGCGGTCTGCTCTTCTATTTCGTAAGCTTCACCAGCCTGCTTCTCAAATGATTCAGCCTGTTCACGTGATTGAACTGTCAACGTTCGGCCACTTTGAAGATGAACTTTAAATAGTTTGTGATCGCTTGCCAGCTCCTCTGCTTTTTGTTGGGTAGGAGCAGCCACAACGGCTACTGATACGATAAAACGACCATCTGGGTACTTGCTTCGGTAAGCAGAGGAAGCTTCATTCAGCATGGTATCATCACTATTAATAAATCTGGCGAATACAAAATCCATTCCGAGGTTAGCGGCTAGTTGAGCACTGTTTGAACTGGCACCAAGCAGAAAAGTTTCGGGTTTCTCAGGCGGTATCGGTGTTGCTTGAATACCAGAGAGCAAGTGATCGTCATTGATTGAATTTTCAATAATATTTCGCAATAAGGATGCACGTTCCCCAAAATCTTTTCCATCATTTACAGTTCCAAATTGTAATGCCTTTGTTGATAAAGGAAATCCACCTGGTGCTTTACCAATGCCAAGATCTACCCTCCCCGGGGCAAGAGTGGATAAAACATGAAAATTTTCAGCGACTTTATAAGGACTGTAGTGCTGAAGCATGACACCTCCCGAACCTACACGAATGGATGTGGTTTGCGATAATAAATAAGAAATTAATACTTCCGGTGAAGATCCAGCAACTTGTTCCATATGATGATGTTCCGATACCCAAAAACGGGTATATCCCCATTCTTCAGCTTTTTGAGCTAGGTTTACGGTTTGCTTAAGTGCATCAACTGCCGAATTCCCAGGAAAAATGGGGCTTTGATCTAATATTCCAAGCTTAAAACTCATATATCTCCCTCCAATCATCAATACCTAGTTAACAAATCGAATTAGTTGTTTTAATTTGATTGAAATTCATCCTAACATTGTAAACAAGCACTTGACAACACCTTATTTGATAGAAAAATTTATTTAATTGATTAAAAAACTCTATCATTCGCTTATGAGTATGGAATACCTTTGCCAAATTACTTAACCTCACTTTCGCCTATTAGGGTTAAGAAATATTTTTTATAGAGATCTAATCTTCTAAACCCTATCAGAACTAAGAATCATCAATGAGAGGAAGAGAAAAGGATAGAAGAATCTATGAAAAACTTGAATGAATTAATGAACGAAGAGTGGCTATGTAGTTAAGGAAAAATGGAGGGGGCAATGTTCGCATCAGCTGACTTGCAGAAGAGAAAAGAGGCTCCCAATCGGATAAGTCATTCACGGAGCTTACACAACACAAAAGCAGCTATCTGAATAGTTAATTTGTGGTGGATTTATCATGCCTTTGCTTGAAATTAAGTTGCAGATATCCTTGGAATTACGACAAATAGGGTGCTAGGCACGAACCAACTTTAGATTGTGTCTGGCACCTTTGTCATGTATGTTCACCACTTACCCTGGTTATGTAATAAAGCCTTGGCACTTTCATATAAAAAATAAGCGGCTTTAATAATGGATTTTTCATCAACAGTAAAAGCTGGATGATGCCAGTCTTCGTTTCCGTTTGTACCAAAAAAGGCAAAGGTACCGGGGATATGTTGAAGGTAATAAGCGAAATCTTCACCACCCATTGAAGGTTCTGGATTGATTACATGCAATGATTGCTGCCGAGCAGACACGCGTGCCATCTCTGTAACTGCAGGATGATTAAGAAGCGCAGGGGGCCCAGGAAACCAACCAATCTCAGCTTCCTGTGAAAAAGCAGCTGCAATATGATTCACAATCGAATAAAACTTTTCTGTTACTTCTTCGCGGATTCCAGAATTAAAGGTTCGAATCGTTCCTTCCAATATGACGTCACCCGGAATTACATTCCAAGTGTTTCCACCTGTTATTCTCGTAACACTCACCACAGCACAATCTAATGGGGATACATTCCGGCTGACGATAGTTTGAAGAGCGGTAATAAGCTGAGCCGCTGCCGCTATTGGATCTTTTCCGTTTTGAGGGATGGCCGCATGGCTCCCCTTCCCTTGAAGAACAATTTGAAAACGGTCCACCGCCGCCATTAACGGACCATCTTTTATCCCAATGGTGCCGACAGGCAAATTGGGTTTATTGTGCAGCCCAATCACAGCCGCTACATCGTCAATTTGACCATCTTTTATCACATGCACCGCTCCGCCACCTAATTCTTCTGCGGGTTGAAAAAGCAATCGCACTGTCCCGGACAACTCTGATTGATATTCTTTTAAAAGGTAGGCAGCACCTATTGCAGCTGCCGTATGAAAATCATGGCCGCAAGCATGCATCACTCCTCTTACTTTCGAAGCAAATGGAAGCCCGGTTCGTTCCTCAATCGGAAGAGCATCGATATCCGCCCTTATGGCTACTGTCGGTCCGGGTTTACCACCCTTTATATCTGCAAAAACACCTGTTTTCAATCCTGTATGACGGATCTCAATGCCCTCTTCCTCGAGCCACGTTTGTATCGATTTTGTCGTTTCAAATTCTTCATTTGATAACTCCGGATATTGATGTAAATGACGCCGTATCGATATTAAGCGCTTTTCCAGCTCTCGACTCATACAGTCGCCTCCTTCTATAAATCTAAGCGATAGCATTTTACTAAAATATCATGATTTTGAAATTCTTTCGTTCGATCCCGTTTAAAGCCAAACCATTCGTATAGTTTAATGGCTTTATGCATCTTATCAGTAGAATGTAGATACAAACTGGACGCACCTTGCGATTTTGCATAAATTACACTAGCTTTTAATAATTCCTGTGCGATACCGCGTCCCCTTGATTCGGGATGAACGGCCAACAACCGAATGATTGGTGAAAAAATCCCAAGTTCCGGCTTTTCATATGCTTTTTCAGATGACTGAAAAAGCTGCAATGTACCAAGGATATCCTGATTGCACTTTGCAACCAACACCTTATCAACATGTGGATTATCCACCGAGGATTCTATATTTTTTAAATATCCCTCCCAAGCTTCTGGGTTCGAATATTCATGTTCATATTGTTGATAACTTTCTACCAATAAGCGGCGGACCGTCTCTTTATCTTCTTCAATCAATTCATCTACTACGATTGTACTAATCATACTTTTGCCCCTTCCTTTAATTGGCCCTTTCTTCTAAAAACGATACGGAAAAATCTCTTGATATCCGGTTTAAAAATTGACGTGTTCGCTCTTCCTTTGGAGCATTGAAAATCTCCAATGGTGAACCTTCTTCTACAATGACCCCGCGATCCATGAAAAGAACACGATCCGATACCTCTTTAGCAAAACTCATTTCATGGGTTACAATCACCATCGTGATGCCTTCCTGTGCAATTGCTTTTATGACAGAAAGCACCTCACCGACCAACTCAGGGTCGAGTGCCGAGGTTGGCTCGTCAAATAGAATGACCTCCGGATTTAAAGCAAGTGCCCTAGCAATTCCAACACGTTGCTGTTGACCTCCTGACAATTGCGAAGGGAAATAGTTATGCTTATCTCCCAAACCTACTTTTTCCAATAACAGCTCGCTTTCCCGTTTCGCTTCAGCTTTCTTATATTTTTTTGTAACAATTAACCCTTCCATTACATTCTCCAAAACAGTTTTATGAGCAAATAAATTATAATGCTGAAAAACCATTGCCGATTGTCTTCTAAGGGATAAGATTTCCCTTTTGGTCGCCTTCTTAGACTCCACCTGTACATCTCCCACTTGAACAATTCCCTCATCTGGTTTCTCCAGAAAGTTCAAGCACCTAAGCAGGGTTGTTTTCCCAGATCCACTTGGTCCAAGTATGGTAACTACTTCTCCCTTGCCTATTTTCAAATTAATTCCTTTTAAAACGGGCTGCTGGTTAAATGATTTTTTTATATCTTTTAAATAAATCATTGTACTCCTCCTCGATTATAGGCAGTGGCCTTTTTCTCAATTAAAAACGAAAGCCCCTCTGCAATGATTGTGAGGCCCCAATAAATTAAACCAGCAGCGATAAAAGACTCCAAAAATTTCAAATTGGTGGATGCAACTATATTGGCTGCTCCTGTCATTTCTTTTTGCGATACAATGAAAGCAATGGATGACGTATGCAAGAATCCAATGAAAATATTCGTGAAATTCGGGATGGACTGAGCAATGGCCTGTGGCACAACAATTCGCGTCATGGCTTGAAACGAATTCATACCTACGGAATAGGCTGCCTCCATTTGGCCATTGGAGACACTGATAATTCCCGATCTGAATATTTCTGATAAATAGGCACCCGCACTCAACGATAAGGCGGTTAAGACAAATAAAATGATCGGAATGGAATTAGATTGAATACCCAAGTCAAATTTTTTAGAAATTTGATCGATTAATAATGGAAAACCGAAATAAATGAGCATTATGTGCATAATAATCGGTGTTCCTCTAAAGAAGGAAACATATACATTTGCAACTCTACATAGAAATTTCACTTTATATATCCTAATCAAGGCAACAGCGAGACCGATAATAAAACCTGCAAGAAGAGGAAGAATCGTTAAGATAAGTGTGATCGGAAGTGCTTTAATAATCTCCTTAAAAGCAGTCCAAATAAATAGAATATCAATCGTCAAGTCCTTCTCTCCTCCCTTTGTTATCCAGTAACAGACACATCAACAGTTTGATGCCGATTAATGCGATTTTCATAAAGTCTGAATATTTTCTCAAACAATAGCACGACTGCATAATAGATAACAGCTAATGAGAGATAGACTTCGAGAGCATGTGCAGTTGCAGCAATTAATGTCTCTCCCCTACCCATCATATCCATTACGCCGATGGTAAAGGCAAGTGAGGTATCCTTCAAGGATCCGATAATAGAGTTTGCGATATTCGGAAAAGCAATCCGTATTGCCTGAGGAAGCACAATTCGAAAGAAACTTTGACTATTATTCATGCCAACAGAATAGGCTGCTTCCGTTTGCCCATAATCGACAGCCTTAATCGCTCCTCGGAATATTTCTGCGAAATGCGCCCCATTACTTAATGCATAAGTAATAATGACAAAATACAGAGCATCCATTCTTGAAATATCAATATTAATGAATAAAAGGATTGCAGGCAGTCCATAAAAAACTAGAAATAATTGTATTAAAATAGGAGTTCCCCGAATGAATGAAATATACAAAATGACAAATTGATTCAAAACAGGGATACGAAATAATCTCAGTATGGCTGCCGCTATCCCGATGACCATTCCTAATAAAACGGATGCTTCCAGAATTTGCAATGTTACTCCAAGGTAATATATTAACGTCGGAATGAAATCGACGATTAATGAAGGATCAAATGCTTTCCCCATGCTTTAGCACCTCCGCGCTTACTGCTATCTAATTAAAATCCTACTGAATAGTCTGCGCCCAGCCACTTTTTACTTAGTTCGCTAACTACCCCATCTTTTTTCAGCTCCACAAGTGCTTCATCAATTCTCTTCTGTAAA
The DNA here is from genome assembly GCF_056402095.1 of Peribacillus sp. P4_C12. Lineage (NCBI taxonomy): Bacteria > Bacillati > Bacillota > Bacilli > Caryophanales > Bacillaceae > Peribacillus > Peribacillus sp. P4_C12. The sequence continues at coordinate 51,869 of NZ_JBFUIB010000003.1, read as the reverse complement.
GGCGTTTCGTCTTTTCTTAGTAAAAAGTATACTTTTGAATTAAGAAGTGGCTCACCCACAACCTTTTGCTGTGCATCTGCTTGTTTATTTAAGAAGTCGACTGCAAATGGTGTAGTAATGGTAGCATCCGCCCGACCAGTTTTGATTTGATTTTTCGTATCATCTACGCCTTGGCCAGAATAGACAATTTCAATACCGGCATTATTTTCTTTATTATACTTTTCAAGAAAAACAGCAGAATTGCTCGTTGCACTCACTATCGCTTTTTTTCCTTTTAGATCTTTAATCGAATGAATATCATTGTTGTCCTGATGAACTGTAACTTGAAGGGGAAAGACATTATATGGTTCTTTATTAAATAGAAATTTTTCTTTTCGTTCATCATTCACCTCCATTTGGTGAGCAACAAAATCGATTTTGTTCGTTTCTAAACTTAATAATAGATTCGAAAATTCCATCGTTTTAAATTCAAATTCATATTCAGGTAGCTTTTCATCGATTTGACGTACCAACTCGACATCATACCCTGTCAACTTACCATTTTTATCTAAAAAGCAAATATTAGGGAATTGCGTTCCTGTTCCGACAATGATTTTCTGAACTTTTTTATCTTTTGAACCTCCAGAACTTGATTTTGCTGTACTCGTTGTTTCTTTCGAAGAGCAAGCTCCCAAAAAAGTAAGTAGCAGTGCCATAACAATTAATAATGTTTTTTTCATCTCAAATTCCCCCGACGTTTTTAATTACTAACAATTGGTTCTTTATTTTCAATAATGCGATACAACGTTTCATCGAGAATTTTACGAAGATACACAATTTTTTCTCCATCGTGATCTCGTTCAGCAAAAATCTCATAGCCTCTTCTTTCATAAATGGAAACAAGCCAAGGATGACGATCAGCTGTCGCCAAATAGACAGCCGGCGCTTTCACCTGTTTCCGAAGTGCGTTTTCTTCCACCCAGGTTAACAAAGTCGAGCCAAAACCTTTTTGTTTGTAAAGGGGGTCGACTGCAAACCACCAAATGAATGGGTATGGACTGAACTGATCAGGGTCATTCCATGGATGACGAACTGTCACAGTAGAAACAATTTGGCCCTCCTGTTCTAAAACACAAGTGAGATTCCGCCTAATATTATTCGTCACTAGCTGCAAATCAGCTGTCGCAGCCAGAAAGTTAATATTCAATTCTCTAATTGGTTCATAAGCCCGAAGTGTAACGTTTAGCACTTCGGGAGCATCTTTTACAGTGGCAAGACGGATTAGCTGTGTCATGATTAACTCCCCACTTCTATAACATATTATATGTACCAGAATAATCGGATTTATATCTGCAATCTTTCTTTAAATCAATCAGTCATGCTTATAGACCCAGATTTAAACGCGTGATTTTTTGTTATTGTACACGTTCAAGTACTTCTTCAAGATGTGGAATTCCAACTTCTGTAACACTCTCATATACGTTACCTCGCCCAATTTCAATTATAGGCACATGTCGGACACCATATTTGATTTCTAAAATATCTCGCCGTTCATCATGATTGGTAACATCCACTGTTTGATAAGCAATGTCCTTTTCTTTCAAGTATTGTTTAACCTCTTCACAATAGTGACATCCTTGTTTGGACCAAACGACGACAGATAACGCATCTCCCATTTCGTATTCCTCCTTCAAATTTTTTAAATGATTCTTCAATTATTGATTAATGCTTTCTTTGGCATAACGATTTTCCGGGAATGGAAGTCCCAAGTTGCCTCTTAATGTTTCTGCTTCATATTCAGTACGATATATCCCCCTTTTTTGAAGGATAGGCACCACATAGTCTACAAAGTCGCGCAAAGCATTTGGAACACTTGAAGTAAAAATAAACCCGTCCGCACCCTTCTCTTCGAACCATTGCTGGATCAAATCCGCTATTTTCTCTGGAGTTCCAATAAAAGAAGTCCGAGGTGTAGTCTCCTTAAGTGCTACTTGACGGAGCGTTAACTGTTTCTCCTTGGCTTCCTGTTTAATTCGGTCAGTCGTACTTCGGAAACTGTTTTTTCCGATGTGTCCGAGATCTGGGAAAGGCGCATCCAGTTCATATTGAGAAAAATCATGATGATCAAAGTATCGTCCCAAATAGTCAAGCGCCTTATCTATAGAAACTAGGTTAGCGAGTTCTTGATATTTGTTCTCTGCTTCTTCCACAGTTGCACCAATGATTGGAGCGATTCCTGGCAGAATTACAAGTTCATCAGGATTTCTCCCAAATGCAATAGCTCTGTTTTTTACATCTTGATAAAAGTTCTGCGCTTCTTCCAATGTTGGTTGACCCGTAAAGATTGCATCCGCTTCTTTAGCCGCAAGACTCTTGCCTGCTTCTGATGAACCTGCTTGGAAAATGACAGGCCGCCCTTGTTTAGATCTAGCAATGTTAAGTGGTCCCTGCACTGAGAAAAATTCTCCTTTATGATTTAATTGATGCAATTTAGAAGGTTCAAAAAACTCACCGTACTCTTTATCCCGAGTAAACGCGTCATCCTCCCAGGAATCCCAAAGCCCTTTGGTAACTTGTAAATATTCTGATGCTATCCGATAGCGTTTGGCATGATCAGGGTGTTCTTCAATCGTTTTGTTATAGTTCAAAGCCGTACTCTCAAGAGGTGTAGTAACAAGGTTCCATCCGCCACGACCTTGACTAATGTGATCAAGTGAAGCAAATTGCCGGGCTACAGTAAATGGCTCACTGTATGAGGTGGAAACAGTTCCGACAAGCCCTATTCTTGATGTAAAAGCAGCGAGTGCGGATAAAATGGTCAGTGGTTCAAATCGATTTAAAAAATGCGGAATTGACTTTTCATTGATAAACAAACCGTCAGCAATGAAAAGTAAATCGAACTTTCCCTCTTCGGCCTTCTGAGCCTGCTCCTTATAAAATTCAAGACTAACACTGGCATCTGCTTGAATGTCAGGATGCCTCCAACCAGATATACTCCCTCCAACTCCATGTATAAGTGCTCCCAATTTCAACTTTCTTTGCTTGGACATTGATACTCCTCCTTTAATTTTCATAGAAAACACGTGAATCCATTTTTAACTTTGCAGCCAGCCATCTACTGAACATCTTTAATTAATGAAGGCTTTCTTTTGGCTCGTAAAGTGATCCTCTTCAGGTAAAAGTGGACTTAACAGCTGAAAAGACCTGAATCGTTCTGCTTCTTTTAAAATCGGCGTATGTAAGATAAACTCATCTACCCCATAGTTTTCATGAAAATTTGTTAATATCCCTTTCACGTAAGAGGGAGTTCCAGCAATAATATTGGAATCCTGTTCTTCTATTTCGTAAGGCTCCCCAGACTGCTTCCCAAATAACTCTGCTTGCACAAGTGTTTGGACCGTAACAGAACGACCACTTTGGAGATGAACTTTCACAATCTTTTGATCACCTGTTAACTGTTCTGCTTCTTGTTGTGAAGGAGCAGCAATCACTGAAACTGATACCTTAAAGCTCCCAGTTGGATAGATACTTTGGTAAATGCGTGCAGCATCTTCGAGTACAGTCTCATTACTATTGATAAATCGAGCAAATACATAAGCTATACCAAGATCAGCTGCTAGCCTGGCACTGTCAGCACTCGCACCAAGCAGAAACATTTTTGGTTTTTTCGAAGGGAGTGGTGTCGCTTGAATACCTGCAAGCGGGTGAGTTTCATTAACCGAATTTTCAATTATTTTTTGCAAAAAAGATAACCGCTCTTCGAAATCTTTTCCATCATTCACAGTACCAAACTGTAGCGCCTTCGTTGATAAGGGGAGACCACCGGGTGCTTTTCCAATACCAAGGTCTACTCTGCCAGGTGAAAGATTTGATAACACGTGAAAGTTTTCCGCCACTTTATATGGGCTATAGTGCTGAAGCATTACACCTCCAGATCCCACCTTAATCGATTTTGTTTGGGCCAACAAGTACGATATCAATACTTCTGGGGAAGATCCAGCCAGCTGTTCTGCATGATGATGCTCTGATACCCAGAAACGGGTATACCCCCATTCCTCAGCATGTCTAGCTAGATTAATAGTTTGCTGTAGTGCATCAAAAGCCGAAGTTCCTGGAAATATCGGGCTCTGGTCTAAAATGCCAAGCTTATAACTCATACTATCTCCTCCACGTTTAATTCATAGCTTTCTTATAAGAATAATGGTTTATTTGTAATTGTGATTTATCCTATCACCTTAAACATGCTAATGGCAATACTTAAACTGATAGAAAGAATTATTGTATGGATAGGAAATCTCTATCAATGAAGGAGCAATTTTTCAAATTTCTGAACAGAAGACAGGATTTCATTCCATAATAAAGGAGCTTCAACCCCATATTTTAAATGTGTCAAATGGATGTGCTGCTTTATCTTGATTAAATGCGACACATCCACTTCAACCAGGGTTCCCTGTTCTAACTCTTTTTTAATACATAAATACGGTAAAAACCCAATACAGCTCCTGCTAAGAATTAGAGATTTAGCCACCTCCAAATGATCTACCTGAAATTCAATACGTGGCTCTACATGTGACACCTCAAAGATTTTATGAACCTGGTTCCAATCAAATGCGCCGCATTCAAAAAATACTAGCGGCTCAGTTGCCAATTGCTGCGCTGACAGGTCTTTTTGAAATTGATAATGATGGCCTGGATACACAACTAAACGAATCGAATTATCAAGGACCTTGTGATTTTGGAGACCACTATGCGTAACATCCTTCATAAATGCGATATCCACCTGTTTCTGAAGCAATTTATCAACTAATGCATCGTTTGGAGCAGAAATAAACTTAAAGCGTAAATCAGGGTTTTCTTTTTTCCATAAAGGAAGAGCATATGGAATAAAGTATTGCGAAGTAATGATATTGGCGCCAATCGTTATTTCTTCGCGATAACTTCCTTTTTTTAACTGTTTTTTCCCCTGTTGATAGGTACGAATAATCTGATCCGCAAATGGAATAAATGCTTTCCCTTTTTCAGTTAATATAATCCCCCTGCCTTGCCGCTCAAATAATACCGAATCGAGTTCATTCTCGAGTGTTTTAATTCTTGCCGTAACCGTTGGTTGTGACAAGAACAGTGCCTCTGCAGCTTTATGAAAACTGTTAAAGTGAACAACATATAAAAATGCTTCAATATGATCAATATTCATCTATCCAACTCCTTATCTCCAATATGAAAGCAGGCTCCTTCGCTTGTCGCGTTATGGAGCAATGAATGATTTTTCCATTTTATAGAGACTTTATTCGATTTTAATCATATAATTCCAATAAGTAAAGTGTATTTTATTTAGTTGAAAGATCAACCATTCACAATTTAAAAAGTATTGGCGCATACCTTAGGAGAAAAGTGAATTAAATACCACCCACTTCATTGTATAAACGGACAAACTGAATCCAGCCTAGCCGGCTATTCAAAGAGAAAACACACAATATCTGTGCTAAATACCTGCTTAGCACCTAGTATTTTTCATCCACACGTTTTAATTAAGTAAAAATATGATATATGACAAGCTTTATATTCAAGACACAAAACTTTGGATTGTTAATCCCAAAAGGAGAATATATATTCGCTAAAAAAATATTGATCACTCTAATGGCTAATAGGAATTGTTATTTCATTTGGCGATAGTTATGGAATAAAACCAACAAAGTTCTACTTTGTATCATGGGATGCATATGCAAAAATCGGGCTGGAACTTTCCAGGTATCTTGGTCTTTGTAGAATTAACTCCTCAGACACTACTTTCATTTGTAAGTTGGATTAAAATCAAGAAAGATGGAACATCCATCATTCGTTAGAGATTCTCGTATCCATCAATTGAACTCAGTAAGCTAGAATAGCTCCGACTTCTCCTTTTATTATAAAACTGACATATTTAAGTTATTATTTTTTTCTCCTTATAAAAAAGAAAAGAAGGGTCATCCTAAAGGAGTAATTCAAAATAGGAAATAAGGAGAGAAAATAAATGCCTCAACAACAAATCGATGTCAATCAATTAAATCAAGCAAAAGCAAACGTTACTCTTACACAAACTTTACTTAGTCAAGCAATTGAAAAATCCTCATCGGACCCAACATTGGCACAAGAAGCAATTAAACAAGCTGCTTCGGAAATCGCACAAGCCCAATCATATGTAAGTCAAGTTTACAGTGTAATGCAAACTCAAAAAACGGAGTAAATTAAGAATAGAATGTCACAAAAGCTAGATGATAAGAGGCCTATACCCATAAGTGGATTAGGCCTTTTTAGTTATTCACATAGTTTAGCAAACCTTATAAAAAGGGAGCGCCCCTGTTTTTCTTAAAACCACTATTATAAGGTGGAATGCTTTGAGGAAATTTAAACGTATTAAATGGATCATATGTAGTTTTTACTTCTCGAAGCCGTTTAAAATTTTCTCCATAATACGCTGTTGGCCAATCTTTGATTTGCCTATCAGGCCAATTCACATAGTCACCAGTCGTATACGGTGATAAGGCACTCCTTAATTCTTTGATCCAACGTATGTTTTCCCTTTCTTCTTTAGGATTATTCCAAGTAGCTAGGTATTCTTGTGCAATAATGGCGTCCCGGTAATAGAAAGCCGTTTTCTTTGGTTCGACCTTGCCTGCTGCTCCTCCAAGAGATTGGTGCCAAATGCCTGAATTTTCATTTGGTGCTTTTTCTAAAAATTGTTTCATCGTCAAGATCGCTTTCTTTGGAAAAGGTTTATTAAGAAAAGATCCTGATCTCTTTCGATGGGCTGATTGGTTTCCACTCGGGTCGTCAAAGAACCGTACAGCTTCAATATATGGAACTTCCTTTATCAATACACTAGTTGGTGAACCGGTTGTCGTTAAAGGCTGAAGAAGTTGCTTTAACCTAGAAGACGTACCTACAAATTCACCTTGAGCGATAATTTGATTTACTTCCTTTGACTTAAACTCTATTTCTGATGTTAGTCGGTCATCCGTGTGAGGTGCCCAATTTTGCCATGCATTAAATACTGCTTCGAAATCTTCCCATCCCCATGTAATGGAGAAGACTGAAACCCTAGAAATGGGGTGCACCTTGAATGTAAAGGACGTTCCTCCTCCCCCGCCGCAGCAAGCCCAAAATAAATCACTATTATGATTCTTGTTTGCTTTAATGAGTTCGGCACCTTTACTCCCACTTGCTCTTACCATTTCTATTTCAATAAGATTGTCACAAGTAAGTCCAAACAACCGCGTTAACATGCCAATTCCCCCGCCGAGCGTAAGGCCGACAAGACCTACACTGCTTTCGGTACCTGCAGGGATAGTCGTGCCRTATTCCCATAATTTATTATATACCTTCCCTAAATTAGCTCCGGCTTCTATTTTTGCAATCATTTTTTCACGATTGACCTTGATTCTATCCATTTCGCTGACATCAATAATAAGACCGCCATTTACTAATGAAAAATTTTCATAGCTATGTCGACCGCTTCTCACCCGAAAAGGTATATGATTCTCCCTCGCCCACTTCAATGCATTTTGTACATCCTTTGTATTCTGACAAAATACAATTATCTTTGGGAATTTTGGGAAACTTAAATTATTATTTATTCTTGCCTGCTCATATTCAGAATCAACAGGTGTAACGATCCGCCCGGTAAGCTTTGTCTTTTCCAAAATATAACCCCCTTCCTCAGTTGATGTAGAGAGGATGCTATATACTATGAAATTCTTTAGGAGAAGACACATTCTATAGGCTGGTAAGGATTTCAATTAATCTAATTCATACTTTTAACTCAACATCCGTACCTTAAAAAGTAGGATATATAGTTTTTCTATATGATAGAGCACATTTAACTCGCAAGTTTTCAGTGTTTTACTCGTGAATTTTCATGATTTACTCGTGAATTTTCATGATTTACTCGTGAATTTTGCAGTTTTACTCGTGAATTCCACCAATTTACTCGTGAATTTTGCAGTTTTACTCGTGAATTCCACCAATTTACTCGTAACAATTTCAATAAACTTAACAAGTGATGACTGTATGCACTCTACTCGCCCCCCTTCTTTGTTGATTCACGCAGCTAAAGTGCGTACGATAGAAATAAACGGAACAAAAGGGAGATGGATTGATGTTGAAAGAAAAGATCATTGCTTGCTTTAGTGGTGGCAAAGATTCCACGTATATGCTTCATAAGCTGTTAAAAGAAAACAAATATGAAGTCGTATCTTTGCTTACAACCGTAACAACTGATGATGAAACATCCGGACACATGGTTGATTTTAAATTGATTCAAGCTCAAGCAGAATCCATTGGAATTCCATTATACAAAATTCAATATCCTTTATATGATGGAAAAGGTTTTGAAAAAGACCTTATTGACGCCATGAATTTTTTTGGCAATCAAGGTATCTCAAAAATTGCATTTGGAGATCTCTTTCTGGAGGATTGTATCGAATACAAAAAGAATTTAGTTGAGTCTAATAGTTATGAACTAATCCTTCCTTTAGCCGGAATCAACACGAAACAGTTAGTCCAGGAGTTTATTGATTTAGGGTATAAAGCGAAAATTGTCAGCATTCGTTTAGATAAGCTCGATCCTTCTTTTTTAGGAAGAGATTTGGACCAAAAATTTATAGAAGATTTACCAGATGATGTAGATCCATGTGGTGAGTTTGGTGAATATCACTCATTCGTATATAACGGAGACATTTTCTCTAATCCGATACAACTAGACTTGGAAGATGAAATGTTTGTACTTCCTGCCAATCCATTATTCAGCGAGGTTGGCTATAAACGTGTAGTAAAAGTTTAAATTCTTCATTATTATTGTCAGGTATCTTAAGGAAAAAAATCAAAAGGATGCCTGACACCTTTTTTTATGATCTCAATTCAGCTTTTACATTATTTGCGGATTCAATCTTATCAAGATACAAACTGAGTGAATCCCCATTTTCCATTATAATTACGATGAAGGTTTTGTATAGCTCACTTTTAACTGATTATGGATTGGTTTTGTATCTAGCAAAATACGCTATTTTTTAAACTATAAAATTTTCCATGCCCATTTATGGGAATACCGTTCCAATCGCCAGCACAAAAAAAACATGGTCATAAAGTAACCATGTTTTCATTCTACTCATATACACTAAAAGTTATTTATTGAAAAATTCTTTGTTAATTTTTTCAGCCTCAGCCATGTATTCTGTTTTAATCCCACTTTTAACTCCCCACCAATAGAAGCCAAGTGCTAGACATGCGATGACCACCATATCCCAGCCAAATGTAAGAATATTTTTTCCGCCGAACTTCTCACTTCCAATATAAGAAATCAAAATCATACAACCTAAGTAAAGAAGCATCCAAACACCTGATAAAAATTGTTTTTTGAATCCATTCCATTTATTTTTCGCTTGATAATAAAAGTAAATAGGAAGTCCAATGGCAATGATGAAAACGACTTCACCTGTTAATGGCCAACGCGCCCAATATAAAGTAAGCGATGCAAAAACAAATCCACATGGTGCAATAATAGAAGCACCTTTTAAGTAAAATGGACGATTAAAATGAGAAGCTGTACGTCTTAATGTTGCCAATGCAACTGGCCCCATGATATACGAAATAAGTGTAGCAACTGAAATCACTTCAGCAAGTACGCCCCATCCGCGGAATAAAAATAAAAAGATAAAACATACTCCTAAGTTTAATAACATCGCTGGACGAGGAACACCATAAAGTGGATGTAATGTACCAAAGATATTCGGTAAGTACCCATTTTTCTGCATTCCATAAAGCATACGCGAAGTTGTCGCTGTATAAGTAGCACCTGTACCAGACGGTGATACAAATGCATCTACATACAATACAATCGCTAACCAGTTAAGACTAAGAGCAATTGCCAAATCAGCAAAAGGTGAATTGAAATTCAGATGACTCCATCCGTTCACGATCATAGACGGATCAACTGCACCGATAAACACAACTTGTAATATAACGTATATAAAACCTGCAATTAGAATAGACCCAATAACAGCAATAGGTATGGACTTATTCGGCGACTTAGCTTCTCCTGCCATATTAACGGGACTTTGAAATCCATTAAACGCAAACACGATACCAGAAGTAGCTACTGCTGTTAAAACGCTTGCCCAACCATATGGTGCGATCCCTTGAGAACTTGTAAAATTTTCACCATGAAATCCAGCAAAAAATAACGATCCTGCCATTACACCTGGAACAATTAATTTAAAAATAGTAATAAATGAATTTGCCTTAGCAAAAAGGTTAACTGTCCAATAGTTGAAGAAGAAATAGAACAATAGTAGTAAAGAAGCTATGAATAATCCTTTGATCGTTAAGATATTGTTATCAACTAAAGAATGAGTCCATCTTGCCCATTCCCAAGGCCACGTACTCATATACTGTACTGAAGCAATGGCCTCAACGGTAATAGTCGAAGCGATAGATATCCAGTTTGCCCACGCAGCTAAAAATCCAATAAAAGAGCCATGCGAATATTGAGGATACTTAACCATTCCTCCAGCTTCAGGAAACATTGCCCCAAGCTCTGCGTAAGATAATGCGATAAATAAAATTACAACCATACCGATAATCCAAGAAAAAATAGCTGCTGGTCCTGCAATCTGGGCAGCTTTCCACGCTCCGAACAACCAACCTGAGCCGATAATAGAACCAATACCTGTCATAGTTAAAGCAAAAGTCCCCATCTTTCTATGCATATTACTCATCCCTACTACACCTCTTCCTAGGAAAATAAAAAACACTTGATCTAAAAAATCAAGTGTTTGCCCAGGCGCGCGGCTTATACTCTATATGCTCCCCCATGGTACTCCATGTTGCGCCAGTTACATATAGAAAAATAGTTTTTTCTTAGTATATAGGATTTTTTTAAATTTCACAATACTTGAAAAACATTTATATTTTATTAATAATTCCATTGTTTTTTCGGAATTTACTATTAATATTCTTTTTAATTTGAAAAAATTAGGTGGATTAAGCTTCAAAAAGCAAACATTCGATTTCTAGAACTACATGCTTCAACAATATAATCATTTCCCTTTAACATTATATTTAAAAATCTTTAATAGCTTATATGTGCAAAATAAACCGTTCCAAATTAATGGGTATTCCCGATTTTCTTTATTCCTTTTAAGGTTCGGGTTTATTGCAATAATATCATAGCAACTTTGTTCAAAATACCCGATTTGCTAGAATCAACCATAACGGTGGGGAGGTTCCATGACCACAATGGGATATAAATCCCCCATATTTCTAAAATACCTTATCGGTTTTCAATTTCACTGGATTATTCCCCCTTTACTCCCAGTGTTCTTTTCTTCCGCAAAAAAAGTCATGCACAAGTTGGGGAAAAAGCCTGAGGGATGAAGATCTCTCTTTGCTTTGTCCACAATTTATGCACAACTTTAATTAGTGTCTATTATATTTAAACTAACTGTGAAACACACTCAGCATAGCTAGAATGATGAACGTAGATTACTAGTATTTTAATGTTTCCTTGAACAAGATGATGTCCCTAAATCCTTACTTGCTTCTTAACTGGAAATATCATCATCGGTCTTAGCCTCTAATGGTACTCGCTTCTCCATTTTTAAAATGTAATAACTTGCTACGACTATAGCTAGGAAAACGACCCCAACAATCAGGGAAATTCGAGTACTAGGGTTAATCCACATACCAACCAGCACCATCAGTAAAAATGCAATTGTTGCATAGTTGCTGTAAGGGGCAAAAGGCATTTTGAACGGGTGGTTTTCCATTTCCGCAGCTCTTACCTTTCTGAATTTAAGCTCACTAATAAGTAAGACAAACCATGGAATCATTCCAGGTAGAACACTGGCACTGTAAACATAAAGGAATAGTTGTGGCGGTGCAAGGTAGTTCAAGACAACACCAATTGCTAAACCTAAAAGGACAGCAATCGTACAATAAGCTGGCACTCCATTTTTAGATACTTTCGCAAAGATTTTAGGAGCTTGACCGTTCATTGCTAGAGTGTAAAGCATACGACCTGCACTGAAAATCCCACTATTACATCCAGACATCGCCGCTGTGATTACGACAAAGTTAATAATACCTGCTGCTGCAGTAATACCTATTTTAGCAAAGGTTGAAACAAACGGACTACCGATGTCATCTAGTTGGTTCCAAGGAAAGACTGTCACGATGACAAAAATAGCGCCAATATAGAATATTAAAATACGCCAAATGATGCTTTGGATAGCTTTTGTTACAGTCTTCGTTGGATTTTTCGCTTCACCCGCAGTGATACCGATAAGTTCAACGCCCTGATAGGATGCTACAACAAGGGAAAGCGCAAAGAAGAACCCTGTCCAGCCTCCGGTGAAGAAGCCGCCATTTGCCCAAAGATTTGATAATCCAATTGCATCACCGCCATTTCCAAATCCGAAAAAGATAAGACCTAGTCCAGCAATAATCATCAGTACAATCGTTATAATTTTAATAAGCGCAAACCAAAATTCAAATTCCCCGAAAGATTTTACAGAAATGAGGTTTGCAGCCCCTAGGATAACCATGGCAATCACACCTGGTATCCATGCGGGTAAATCTGGGAACCAATACTTCATATACATTCCAACGGCAATTATCTCGGACATTCCGACGATTACCCACTGAAACCAATTACTCCATGCAGTCATATAACCTGCTAAAGGATGAATATAGTTACTCGCAAATGTTGCAAACGAACCCGTAGTAGGCTCTAAATAAAGCATTTCTCCCATAGAACGCATGATGAAAAATATAAAAAGACCAGCGATAGCATAAGCTAGCATTACAGATGGTCCAGTCCATTTAATCGTACTTGCTGATCCCATAAATAACCCAACACCAATGGTACCGCCCAAAGCGATCATCTGAATATGACGTGCCTCTAGCCCTCTCTTTAATTCTTTGTTTGACATGTTTAATTCCTCCAGATGTAATATTAGCGACTATACTTCGTACAAGGTTATTAAAGTCTTTTTCTAGCCCCTAATTAACTCTCAATTTAGATTAAAACAACTGTTGATTCTTTTTCCATACTTATGATTAGATTTGAAAAGTTCCAATTCTTTATCATATCGAATAATTTATAATCTTATCTTATAATAATAAATATTCTGTAAAAAAACAAATGTATTTCTAGAGGAAACACTAACCAGTATAAAAAAATTCAATCACTAAAAGTGATATTAGATATATTAGTATTTTAAGAAATCAATAAAATAACATGAGCCTAATAAGATAAAGTAGGGAATTTAACACAACCAAAGAAAACCCAGTCTTTAAAGACTGAGCTCAGTTCAAATGGCCTTTTTCTAGAGAAAGGTAAGGGAGTTATTATAGAAAAAAGTCAAACTTTAGTTGCAAATATATTGACTTTCAAGAAGTTTAATCCGATCATATAACTCTTTGTTTACAAGTGTAGGCACACCGTATTTCTCACCTAATTTTAATATCGTACCTGCAAATAACTCAACCTCACTGTAACGTCGAGCTTCGATATCTTGAGCCATGGATGGCTTTCCTTCTGGGCTTAATGCATCCAATACACTTAACCAATAATCCAGATCTCTTTCCGTTAAATGAATTCCTTCTTTCTCTGACAGAACGATAACCTCTCTCATGGCAGAAATCATCATTTCTCTTGCATGACCCTTTCGTTGAATTTCACCATAATTTCTTTTATAGACAGCAACAGTTTGATTAACACCAACATTCAGCATAAATTTCCCCCATTGCCGCTTATACATATCCGTATCTATCTCATATGGGACATTCACTTTTTCAAAAAAATCTGCCACCAGCTGAACCTTTTCTGAAACCAAACCAGGTTCCCGCTCACCAAAGCAGAGCATGCCCATATGGTCGTATGTCAACTTATTTTCTTCTTTAACAGCATCCATACCTTGCGCAACACAATATAAGACTTTATCCTTTCCATACGCCTCACCAATAATCGCTTCACTTGTGATTCCATTCAAAGCAGAAATAATAATCGTCTGTTTTCCAATTTGATTCTTCACCGCTTCGATAGCATCTTCCAATCCACTAAATTTAACAGTAAAAATCATCAAATCTGCAGGCTCGCATATTTCTTCAGGCGTTACATAATGAAAGTCACAACGCTCACCATTGCAATAAACCCCATCCTGGACATATCTCTTTATTCTAGCTGTATCCGCAATAATCCTCACATTCTTCTTCGGCATTTCCTTTGATAAATGATGTCCATATAAAATGCCCAGTGCTCCTAATCCAACAATTGATACTGTCTTTATCGCCATAGCATCTCTAATCCCTTTCACCTTTTTACCTAAATATTATCACACTATTCGGAAAACAGTCGCGATTAAAATGCCAGTTCTATGGTATGAATTGTTTAGAAAAAAACCACCTAGAAAAGCTACAATATTGTGAAATATCAATAATGACACGAGGGGTTTGTAACTTCCTTACAGCTTCCTTTTGGTTCATGTATTTCACTAAAAAGCAAATTAAGTCTTTAACGAAGTCTACTCTTCTGCGGAACGATAACCACAAAATTTGTTGTTGTTTTTTGTATTGATTTTAAAGCGGGCCCCGTTATCCATCGCTCCAGTAACTATGGCTTTTCAAATCACTACTTTTATAGAATGTTGATATACATCAACTACATTACCCGCTAACTTTCCAATTTCCATATTGACCTATAGAATAAACAATGATAGAATTCCAATATTATATTGACGTTATTTAAGTATAATGACAAATGACCGAAGGAAGATTCATTTCTTCTACAAACGGACATTTATTACAACCGCATACTAGCAAGCGTTGAATGCTATGGATCACACTATAGCAGGAGCAGCTTCTGGAGAGACTGTACATAGTACAGCGCCGAAGGATTCACAATCTCAGGCAAAAGGACAGAAGAGTAACGAATGATGAATTGTTATTCTTAAACCTGACGAGATTGGTAGTATCCAATCTCTTTTTTTATTGTCCAAAATCCAAGATATTGCCATTCAATGGCATAAGCGAGGTGAAAACAACGAGCTACACGGAATGTAGAATCACGCTCCACACGACTAAGATCATAAACAACGGGAGATGCTCAAATTGGCTAAACAGGAATTGAAAAGAGATTTAAAAAATCGCCATGTACAATTAATTGCAATAGGAGGAACAATTGGTACCGGTTTATTTCTTGGATCCGGTAAAGCCATCCAATTGGCAGGCCCCTCCATTATCTTTTCCTATCTTATTATAGGGATTGCCTTATTTTTTGTTATGAGGGCTTTAGGGGAATTACTTTTATCCAACGCCGGTTATACGTCATTCACCGAATTCGCTACCGAATATATCGGGCCGTGGGCTGGATTTGTGACCGGATGGACCTATTGGTTCTGTTGGATCATGACAGCCATGGCCGATATCATCGCGGTTGGTGTCTATATGCAATATTGGTTCAATATCCCTCAATGGATACCAGCTCTTGCTTGCCTGGTCATTCTGTTAGGGTTGAATCTATTGACGGTTAAATTGTTTGGAGAACTTGAATTCTGGTTCGCGCTCATTAAAGTCATCACGATTGTTGCCTTAATTATTGTAGGCATCATCCTGTTAGTCATTGGCTTCAAAACCAATACTGGCACCGTTTCACTTACCAACCTTTGGAGCCACGGAGGCATGTTTCCGAACGGCGTATCCGGCTTCCTGCTATCTTTACAATTGGTTGTCTTCTCCTTTGTAGGGGTCGAATTAATTGGTGTTTCTGCAGCAGAAACAGCTAACCCGAAAAAAAATATACCATCAGCCATCAATAAAATCCCGGTCCGAATTTTACTTTTCTATGTAGGTGCCATACTCGTCATTCTATGCGTCAATCCTTGGACACAGCTGGATGCATCAAGCAGTCCATTCGTAGAAGTCTTTACACTAATCGGCATTCCAATCGCTGCAGGGATTATCAATTTTGTTGTCCTGACATCCGCTGCATCTGCCGGCAACAGCGGTTTATTTTCAACAAGCCGTATGCTTTATACATTAAGCAATAATAACGATGCTCCTGCAAAATTAGCAAAATTAAATAAACATGCTGTTCCAAGTAATGCCTTGGTTACATCGGCAATCGTCGTCTCCCTAGGGGCATTGCTAAGCAAAATGATACCTGAACAGGCCTTTACAATAGTAACTACAATCAGTGCCATCTGTTTTATTTGGGTTTGGAGCATCATCCTGATTTCACATATCAAATATACGAAAAAACGTCCGGACTTGAGAGCGCAATCTACATTCAAAGCTCCTTTTACACCCTTTATCAATTACGTTATTTTAGGATTATTTCTGTTCATCCTAATCGTTATGCTATTCGCTGAAGCTACACGACTTTCACTGTTAATGACGCCAATCTGGTTCATTCTTCTACTCGTACTCTATAACTATCAGAAAAAGAAGTAGCTATTTTTCATGGTCGCAGGAATTAAAAGGAAGGGACACTCCCTTCCTTTTTTTCAATTTATTTTGCTAACACAGAGAAGTGCTACTAAAATATATAATGCAGCCACAGTAAATTTTATATTAAAATAGTGTAAGGTACTGTAAGTCGATATAAATGACTTTTCACTTAGAATGGAGGGGTTGGATTAATGAAGATTATATATATACTTACTCTAGTTCCTTTTATAGGCATATTAGGATTTCTTCCGTTTGTAAACAGAATAGAACCTTACGTATTAGGGATGCCTTTTAATATGTTTTGGATGGCTATGTGGGTGGTCCTTACATCCGTTATTTTGGGCATCATGTATAAGTTGGACCCCAGAAATCGGGAAGGTGACCAGGAATGAATATTTCCCTCTTAATTATTTTAGGATTTTTACTTTTATCAATCTTTTTAGGTATTCGATCTTCAAAAGGAAAAGACATGAATTTGGAACAATGGACAGTTGGAGGCCGTGGTTTTGGTGCTATATTCGTCTTTCTATTGATGGCTGGAGAAATTTATACGACGTTTTCCTTTCTTGGTGGCAGCGGCTGGGCTTATGGTAAGGGTGCACCCGCTTTATACGTCCTTATTTACATTACTTTGTCTTATGTATTGTCATATTGGCTTCTTCCGGAAATATGGAAATATGCCAAAGAAAATAGTCTAATGTCTCAATCTGATTTCTTTGTAAGCAAGTATAAGAGCCCAAGTTTAGGAATTCTGGCAGCACTTGTCGGTGTGGTATCTATGATTCCAGTGATTGTCGTGCAACTTAAAGGATTAGGGATTATTGTTTCAGAAGCATCTTATGGAGCAATTTCAATGTCTACCGCAGTCTGGATGGGAGCAATCAGCCTTACCATTTATGTTATGATTTCTGGAATACACGGCTCAGTTTGGACAGCAGTCATTAAAGATATCATGATGATCGTGATTATAGGATTCTTAGGAATATATCTTCCTATTCATTACTTTGGTGGTTTTCAACCAATGTTTGAGGCCGTAAATGCAGCCAAGCCTGGTTTTCTAAAGCTTCCTGAACAGGGGCTTAGTGTTTCATGGTTTATCTCCACGGTAATATTGCTTGTATTTGGTTTTTACATGTGGCCCCAAGTTTTCAGCGCTGTCTATTCGGCGCGCAGCGGGAAAGTATTTCGTAAAAATGCTATAATCAGTCCCTTATATACGCTCATGTTGTTATTTGTCTTTTTTGTAGGATTTACTGCTATATTGAAAGTGCCTGGACTCGTTGGGGCAGATGCAGACCTCTCATTGCTGCGCCTTTCTATTGAGACCTTTGATCCATGGTTTATAGGCATAATCGGCGGAGCTGGAATGCTGACCGCATTAGTACCAGGATCCATGCTTTTAATGAGTGTGGCTACACTGCTCGCGAAAAACGTCTATAAGGAATTTGCACCTACAGTATCCGATCGGAACGTTGTAAGATTAGCAAAGTTCCTCGTTCCTGTTATTGCATTAATAGCAGTCTACTTTACCTTAAACGGCGGCGAAACGATGTCAGCATTAATTCTCATGGGATACAGTCTTATCACACAGTTATTTCCGTCTCTTCTCTTTAGCCTGAAAAAGACTAATACCATCAACAAATATGGAGCGATCGCCGGGATCATCTGCGGATTGGCCATCGTAACCTACATTACACTTAGTCATTCAACCATAGGTACCATGTTTCCATCCTTACCACAGGCAGCGAAGGATTTGAATGTTGGAATCATTGCCTTGGCGGTCAATTTCTTTGTTATGATTACTGTAAGTCTCGCTTTCAGAAAGCTCTCGGTTCAGTTAGATTCCGCAAAATAATCTAAATCTGTTAAAGATATATGAAGTACTTCTTTGACGGTGGTTTTTTGGGGATTAAAAGTGCACCGTCAATTATACAATCGAAAGGCTCAGTCAAAAGACTGAGCCTTTCGATTGTTATGTATCTCATACCCCATAAAGGATACACACTTCTTTTTTCGGCGTTTTTCTCCCTTAAACCGTCTATTTTTCTCTTAATACATGTGTAATGAAAGACAGCAAGAGCCTTGGCAATCAGCAGATTCTTTTATTCTTTACTATGTTAAACGATAATGTTGAAAATTCATCAAATTATTACGACTCAATTGTACATATTCCCAAATTCATAGAGATCATAATTATTTTTCTAATTGACTTGCGTGAATTGGACTGTAAAGCATTTGAACACGAACACAGTCTATTGGTGTATTTATAGGTATCTCTATGAAATATTTTAGCTGCCATATCTGAGTTTTTTGTGCCTGACGGCTAGTAGGCTTGTCCCAAGGTGGGTAAACGCGTATTGCTCTTTTACCACCTTTACCTTTATTAGATACTATATTCTGATCACATAAAACAGCTTTTGGAAATACAAACTGACCAAAGTGATTACCTTTGCGAGTACTAATAACAAACAAATCAACTGGCTCTGATACGTCATATGGTTGAATCACTCCATCCCCAATTCTCTCCCATAAAGTCACAAATTGTCCTACCTTTGTAGGCATGATTTTTGCCACACGAAATCTAACCGTAAGAGTATTCAACTTGAATATATAGGCTCCATATTCAGCGTTTTGTGCTTCTATTAGTGGTTGAGAGAACTCAAACCTGCATGGACTAAAGACAAGTTCCTTAGTTGCAAGAAGGTCACTATGAATTGTTTCAGAGGAAGCCCAGGAATTTTGACCGCTGAGATCAGCTTCTAATAAGTCTCGATTTTTCTCATCCATCTGTTCTAATCCTCCATTTTAAAGCTTTCTAGTCATTTTACTATATTCTCTTACAAAGCCATTCGATACACCTCACTCTCGTTCTTTTCTTTTATTTTAGAACACTCGTTCTACACATTCAATTATCAGAGCCCTAGCCCTGTAAATAGTTAGATGACATTTAAATAAAATGGAATGAACCTAAAAAACCCAGGCAACTTCCTCCCGGGTCTTTAATCATTATGCTGACTTTGACACTAGTTCTGCTTACGGGATTTTCCAAAACTGCAACCTCAATATTCCACTAAAGCTTTCCTTCTATCATTCAAAGCTTTAACAATTTCCTTATATTCCTGCACCTGTTGTTCTAGTTTTTGTTTTCTATTCACAATCATCCTCGAAACTTCTTTCGGACTAGGTCCACCTTGAATGCTTCTAATCTCCACAAAATATTCGGGAGAGATGATTTTTTTCCATTCGTCTTCTGCTATATTCACTGAAACGAATTCATTAATAATCTTGTTAATGTCTTGTGTGTCCCAGTCATATAACTCTTTCCCTTCACTTATCGACCGTTTTGCAATATGACTAGCTATGGAATGAGCTTTCCTAAATGATATCGCGTAATCTCTTGATAGAGTATCTGCTAATTCAGTAACCGTGATACTAGATTTTGCGGCCATTTTTTTTGTATGTTCTTCATTTACTTTCAAGGTTGATATGACTGCATACATTAGTTTCATGACACGGCCTGCATTCGAAAATGCTCGATATAAATGCGGCTGTAAATCATCTTCCGTATCGACGATATCACCAAATGGAGTATTGTGGATCATATTCACTGCAGCAAGCGCATCACCATACGCACTGCTGGCAATCGATCGGGAATGTTCAATTGATACTGGATTTCTTTTTTGCGGCATGATACTGCTTACTTGAACATAAGGATCTGCCACATAAAATGTACCAAACTCTCTTGTCACATGCTGCAAAAAATCTTGAATCCATCTTCCAGTATTGACCATGCACGTCATAATTGCAGTTGCAGTTTCTAATAAATAATCGGCCCCGCCAATCGAGTCATAGGAATTTTCAACAACCGCCTCAAAGCCAAGCAATTCAGCGGTACGATTCCGGCTGATTGGAAAACCAGTTGTGGTTAATGCGGCCGCTCCCAGAGGAGATAGGTTCACCGTTTCATAGGCTGCCCATAACCTTCCAATATCTCTTTGAAGAACATCATAAATGGCTAGAAAGTAGTGGCCTAATGTAGTCGGCTGAGCTGGCTGAGTATGCGTGTAACCCGTAATATAGGTTTCTATATGCTTTTCAGCTTGCACCAAGAATGACTCACTCAATTGGTCTGCATAGCCAATTAATTGAAGAAGATGGCCTCTCAAAACAAGCCGATACATTGCAACTCCCATATCATTACGACTGCGACCGATATGAATCTTTCCTGCAAGCTCATGACCGATTTCTTCGCCAATCTTTGCCTCCATCATGAAAAATAAGTCTTCGAATTGAGGTTGATAGGTCAGGAGGGTTAGATCTGTTTGAGCCACTTTCCGAATCCCATCCAGCATAATTTTTGCTTCTTCTTCTTTAATAATCTTTTGTTCTGAAAGCATGATCACATGGGCTCGATGAATATCGAACATCACATGAAATAAGTAATCTCTTTGATCATTAAAAACGGGCATTAGAAGCTCTTCTACATATGTTTTCCCTGGAAAAACACTACCTTCATTTTTGATAAATTCATCCAGCTTACTCATCTTTTTACCCCCGATTTATAAGGCTTTTTCTGCTTTGATTCCAAAAAACTTGTTCGAAATAAAGAGAACAATAACAATCAGCGTGATTTGAATCATCCCATAAGCAGCTGCCTGCCCCATATTGAACATTCGAAGCTGATTCATAATTTCAATAGATATAGGTCTGTTAGAAATCGTATACAATAGGACTGAGGTTGGGAATTCTCCTACAGACTCGATAAAGGCTAATAATGTCCCTGATAAAACGCCAGGCATAATAATCGGTAAAATGACCTTTCTGAAGGTATAAAACCACTTTGCCCCCAAGTTTCTGGCTGCTTCCTCAATCGAGTCATCAAGCTGCTCTAGAACGGCGTTAGTTGAGCGGACAACAAGTGGAATATGTCTAACGAAATAGGCCAGGGGCAAAATCCAAAATGTTCCTACTAATATTTGACCGAAAGAAAAAACGCTAGGTTCATTAAATGCGAATATCAAGTTCATCCCAATAACCGTTGCTGGCAAGGCCCATGGAATCATGACTAGAATATCAATAAAGCTTTTCCCAATGAATTTCCGTTTGACAAGAACATAGGACGCTATGACCCCAAATACCAAATTTGCTAGTGTGGCAATAACAGCCATTAGTAAACTATTTCGTAACGGTTTAAAAATATTAGGGTCTTCAAACAAAAGCCGGTAATTTTCCACATTAAATACTGTTGGATACGTTTGAAACGTCCAGGTTCCATCCGGCACAAGTGAAAGCAATAGAATCGTAAAGTGCGGTAAAAGCAGAATAAGTACGCCGATGATACCAGTTACCACCATCACCCACTTCATAAGCGGATTTTTCACTTCACTCCTGTGTGCCCCGATTCCTTTCGAAGCCATGCGGTAATCTTTCCTATTCTGATACCAACGCATAAATAATAGAAATGAAATCGAAACAATGGAAAGTATTACAGATTGAGTAGCAGCAATTTCCATATCACCATTAATTTTCGAAAAATATATTTGCAAGCTCAACACTCGGTACCCACCAGCTAATAAAAACGGGGCACTGAATGAAGCCATTGAAATCATGAATACAAGTAAAGAAGCGGCAACGATGGCAGGTGTTAATAATGGAAATGTCACCTTCCAAAATACCTTGAATTTATTCGCTCCTAAGTTAAAAGCAGCTTCTTCTAGAGACGGATCAATTTTATTGATCGCAGCGGATACGGTCATATAAAAATATACATACATCGTATAGGCATGCACGATCAGGATTCCCGAAACCCCGCCAATTTTAAAAGGAACTTTATCAAGACCAAACAAATCCTTAATAGCATTTGGAATTAATCCTGATTCTCCATATAAAAACATAAAGGCCATAACCCCTACCAATGATGGAAGAACAATCGGCAAAATCGCTGCAGTTGAAAAGAAGCTTCTGCCTGGAAAATCGTAACGGTTAAAAATAATCGCAAGCGGAATACCAATCAAGGCACTAGCCAATACACTTAAAATTGATATATAAACAGAGTTCCATAGAGCTTCTAAGTTCGTTTTCGATTCCTGCACGAAGAAATCCTGATAATTTCCGAAAGATATCGATCCGTCTTTTTGCAAACTTTCGAAAAAGGTTCTCAATGATGGATAAAGAACATATGCAACGAGCACTAATACAACTGGTATAAGAAGCCAAATCGTCAACCTTGTATCACGATTTTTAATCATGGAGCATCACCGCTTATGACCGGGATGAGGCGCAGTTGTTTCTCCGGAAGTTGTACATACACTTCCTTCCCTTGATAAAAGTATCCGAATTCATGCGTGTTTAACACGTCCACCCTCAGTAACACGTTATGAACATCCACCATCACATTCACAACAGATCCAAAGAATTGGACAGATTCGATTTTTCCTTTTAAGATATTTGTTCCTTTTTCGACCGTATCAAGAATACGGATTGCTTCAGGACGAATCGAAACTGCAAGGTTCTTTTCATTCTGTTGAATTAACTCTCCTTCATTAGTGTGATTATGTACAATTAATTTTACCGGTTCTTCACCGTTTTCTAGGGTAACCACTATATTCTCTTGTTGAACGTTCTTCACTTGAACGGACAATAGATTAATCTCACCAATAAAACTCGCCACGAAATCATTAGCGGGCTGATTATAAATTTCTGCTGGAGTCCCGACCTGGTGACATACCCCAAAATTGAAAACGGCGATCCGATCACTCATGGATAATGCCTCTGCCTGATCATGTGTGACATAAATGGTGGTAATCTTATAATCACGCTGCAGCCTTAAGATTTCTGCTCTCATTTCATCACGAAGCTTGGCATCCAAATTACTTAATGGTTCATCCAACAGTAATATTTCCGGTTCTATAACAAGTGCTCTCGCAAGGGCTACACGCTGCTGCTGTCCTCCGCTTAACTGGCTCACTTGACGATCCGAGTATTTCTCCAGCCTGACTTTGCGAAGTGCATCCAGCACTTTCCCCTTTAAATCGCTTGAAGAAACTTTTCTCACGCGCAATCCAAAGGCTACATTTTCAAAAACTGTCATGTGAGGAAAAAGGGCATAGTTTTGAAAAACCATGCCAGTATTTCTTTTCTCCGGAGGGACTCGCGTCATATCTTTGTCGCCAAATCGGACGACACCCTTTGTTGGATAATAAAACCCAGCAATCATCCGAAGGGTTGTCGTTTTACCGCAGCCACTTGGACCTAAAAAGGTAAAAAACTCACCGTCTTTGATTTCCAGATTTAAATGATCGATAGCTATCGTTTTTCCGAAGGCTTTTTGGACATTCTCTATTTTTATTGACGCCATCCCAACGACACTTCCTTATTCTTTTATTTCTTTATCTCCACTTTTAATATTTTCGTCCCAATATTTCATCCACTCGTCACCTTTTTCTTGGAAAACATCCCAATCAATATCCATCGTTTTAATATCTGTTTCCGTGATCCATTCAGGTAAATCCGTCACATCACTTCTTGTCGGAATCCGGTAAAATTCCTCAGCTAAAATTTTCGCAGCTTCTGGTGAGTTCACAAACTCATAAAACGCTTCAGCTGCTTTTGGATGCTTGGCACCTTCAACAATGGCAATTCCCTCTGTCAACACCGGTGTTCCGCTTTCTGGAATAACAAACTCAAACGGATAGTTTTTATTTTCTTTCAGCATGACAACGTCCGGCATTGCCCAAACAGATAGTGAACCCTCTCCTTTGGCTACTTTGTTATACATCATTTCCGGGTTGGCTGAATATTCTTTTGTATTTTGGTCGAGCTTCGTTAACCAATCATAGCCCTCTTGAGGATCATTTGTATCCTTATACGTGCGATAAATCATCGAAGAAAAAATCGTCCTCATCGTTCCAGATGCTAGCGGATAGCGAATGATAATTTCATCTTTCCATTTCGGGTCAAGCAGCTCATCCCAATCTTTTGGTACTTCGTCTTTTGATAGTTCCTTGCTGTTATACATGATGACTTCTGGAGTCTGGCTCGTTCCCGTCCAATACCATTCTGGATCGTGGAACCCTTCATCAAGACTATCAGAATAGGTAGGTTGGTAAGCAGCTAGCAGTCCATCATCCTTTGCTTGGTTAAAGTTCGTGGAAGGTGCTCCCCACCAAACATCTGCCTGCGGATTAGTTTTCTCTGATCGAACACGATCAAGGATTTCCTGAGACCCCATGTCAAGCCACTCAACATCAATGCTATATTTTTCTTCAAACTGAGTCTCGAATTTTGATAAAATATCTTTTCCATGCGGTGAATAAACTACAATCTTATCTTCTAATTCACTTTTTTCTTCTTTGGCACCGCCTGCATTCGAATTCGTTTTTGTATCTGTACTGCTACATCCAGAAATCAATAAAGCTGCCGATAAGGTTAGCACTGAAACAAACGACTTTTTCTTATTATTCATTAATAATCCCCCTCATTATGAAAATTCAAAATGCTATCATGTTCTCTTAAAAATAGGGAAACCGCTCCCAAAACTCCTGCGTTTTCTCCCAGTTGTGAAGTTTTCATTTCTACTAAACTTGGAAGATATCGATCAACAATCTCCCGAATTCTAGGTAAAATGTATTCAGATGAATTTAATACACCACCTCCTAAAATAATGACCTCTGGATTTAGCAAGCAGGCTGCATTGACAATTCCGTAGGCTAAATGTTCGATGGCGTCATTAATGACAGCTATAGCTGTCGAATCTCCTTTTTTTGCGAACAAAAAAGCATCTTCACCTGATAGTTCAGAAGACTGGGCCCGTTCAAAAAAGGAATGATGAGGATCCTTAAGAACTGCTCTAGTAAAATGAGCACCAATGGACTTTCCTCCTGCAACACTTTCTAAATAGCCATATCTGTGGAAAATCGGCTTAAATTCACGCTTCATATCCTCTTTATTAGTTACCATATATCCCATCTCTCCAGCTGCACTCGAAGCCCCTCTGTATAACTGGTTATTCAAGATAATGCCGCTTCCTATCCCTGTGCCAACTGCAATAAACAGTACATTTCGCTTATTCTGTGCGTTCCCTAGCCACTGTTCACCTAGCGCAGCAGCATTCACATCATTGTCGACAAAGATAGGGAAATCGAAATACCGTTTCGCTTCGGCTATAAATGGATACTGAATCCACCCTAAACTCGGTGCCTCAATTACTAGTCCACTTGCTGTTTGTGTAATACCAGGAATCCCAACTCCCATCCCTAAAATCCTATCTTTCGCGATCTGATTCTTTGCAAGTAACCGATCTGTTTCAATAGCCATTTGTTTAAGAAGACCTGATTGCAGATAAATATTTGTTGAAAAACTAGTATCAGCAAGGATGTTGCCACTTAAATCACATAAAACGATTTTCACTTTTGTTCCGCCAATATCGGTTCCTATGATATATGCCGCTCGTTCATTGAAAAAGAGCTGGATTGGCCGCCTCCCGCCTTGAGAAGAGGACTCTCCTATTCCTTTCTCAAATACCCATTTCTCCTGTATAAGTTCATCTACAACAAGAGAAACTGTCGGTTTACTAAGCTGAAGCTTAACAGCGATTTCAGCCCTTGAAATAGATGAACATTCTTGGATGCATTGAATGATTCTTTTTTTATTTACGTATTTTTGATGATTGGGTGTTCGCTTAAAACTCATCACATCACGGCCTTACATTATTTAGTTAGTAAATCTTACTAATTAAGTAAAAATATAACTTAAATCAAGAAAGTGCACAAGATATTTTTTTTGATTATTTCAAATACTCTGTTTTTAATAGTTATTTCGGTTCATTTACAATTATAACCTATTATGTTATTTATTAGATAAGCTTTTTCATCAAGTTAGTTAGGTAATATTACTAACATACTTTTCATAGTCTTCAAAGAAGCTTAGGTTTTTTATTAAATTTGAAAGGGGTTAAAGGAAGGCATGAAAAAAATTTTGGTACCTTTGCTTTCACTTTTGTTAGTTTTTTCACTATTGCCGCTCGCAGGTAGCGCAGCAAAAAAGGAAAAACCTAATGTTGAGTTATGGAATGCGGTCAAGCCACTCGAGACAACCGTTACATTCTTAAACAGCGGTGCCCATCCAGATGATGAGCGCAGCGACTTTCTCGCCTATTTATCGAGAGGGTTAGGTGTGAAGACCTCCAGCCTAATTGCGAACCGTGGGGAAGGCGGACAAAATGAAATTGGGGATGAACTGGACAATGCTCTTGGAATTATCCGTTCAAGAGAAATGATAGAAGCTGCAAAAATTACCGGGGTTAAAGCCTATCATCTCAGTGAAACAACCTCTGATCCCATCTATGATTTTGGCTTCTCGAAAACACCAGAAGAAACATTAGAAAAATGGGGCGAGGAACTCACATATGAACGGCTTATCCGGTTTATCCGAACATATCAGCCTGATATATTGATGCCATCCTTCCAAAATGATGATACCCAGCATGGACATCATCGCACAATGACAATCTTAAGTGAACGTGCTTTTAAGGATGCGGCTAATCCATCTGTTTTTCCACAACAATTGAAACAAGGTCTATCGGTATGGCAAGTGAAAAAATTATATTTACCTGTTTCCTCCGCAGATAAAGCCACCACATCCATTGAAATCGGTACCTATGACCCAATATACGGTATGACTTATCCACAGCTTGGAGAACAATCCCGCTATCTGCATAAAAGCCAAGGAATGGGCTCTGATATCCCTGCAGCACCTCGCCAGGTTCATCTAGATTTGAAACAAAGTGCAGTTGATACGAAAGACCAGTCAGACCTTTTTGCAGGAGTACCTTATAATTTTACCGAATGGGCTGATAAACTCCCAGTTTCAGCTTCAAAGTTAAAATCTTATTTTAAAAATGTACAACGGGATTTGAACACAGTTATTGCGGCCTATCCGAATGATCAACGTGTTTTCACAACATCCCAAACAGCTCTTTCTCATGTACGTTCACTTACTTCGCAAATTAAAAAGGCAAAGCTAAACTCTGAGTTGAAGAACGACTTGCTTCATAAGCTCTCATTAAAAGAAGAGCAATTACAAAACGTTAGTTATGTCTCTTCAGGACTATATGTTCAAGCAAAATCAGCCTCTGCGATCCTTACAAAAGGTCAAAATACGAACGTAACCGTAACAGTGAAGAATACCGGAAAACAAACATTGAAAAAATTCTCTGCCAAATTGAACGTGCCTAAAGGATGGAAAGCTAAAACAAAATCTAAAGCAATCAATCTAGCACCAAATAAATCAGAGACCATCACCTACCAGGTTAACGTTCCAAAAGATGCTTCCTTTTACCATGCTTATGACAAATCAGCAATTACAACCAACATTTCATATGAATCCGGTAAAACCAAGACTACCATCACAGAAGAATTGGAAGGAACAATCGCTGTCCTACCTGATGTGGGTCTTACCCTTTCACCTGAAGACATCGTAGTAAACACAGCAGATGTACAGGAAGAAATACCAGTAACCGTAACTGTAAAAAATTATACAGAAGGAAAAACATCAGCAAACGTCGCTTTAAAAATACCTAAAAATTGGAAAGTGTCACCTACCAAAGCAACCGTATCATTTAATGAAAAATCAGAAGAAAAACAAGTAAAATTCACCCTTATACCACCGAAGACGATTCAAAATGGTGAATATCAGCTAAAAGCAGAAGCTACTGTCAATGGAAAAACCTTTGATTCTACTATTCAAGAAATTTCCTATGACCATATCGGAACATTCTATTACCAATACCCAGCAGCAATCAACACCGTTGCATTTGAGCTTTTAATGCCAGCTTCACTAAAAGTAGGTTACATTGAGAGTGGATTTGACAAAGTAGCCGATTACTTAAGCAACACAGGTCTTAATATTACAAAGCTAACAGCTGATGATTTAGCATTAGGTGATTTGAGCCAATACGACACGATTGTTACAGGTATACGCGCTTATCTATCTCGAGAAGATCTAAAGACAAATAACGCGCGCTTACTTCAATACGTAGAAAACGGCGGTCACCTTGTCGTTCAATACCACAAACCTGGTGATGGATGGGATGCCCTGACGACTGCTCCATATCCACTTACAATCGGAAATCCATCCATTCGCTGGAGAGTAACCGATGAAAAAGCCACAGTAAACGTATTGAAACCAGAATCAGCGCTTTTCAACTATCCAAACAAAATAACAACGGACGATTGGAACAATTGGGTTCAAGAAAGAGGATTGTACTTCCCAATGAAATGGGACGAAAGATTTGAAACTTTCATTTCCATGGCTGATCCAAATGAAGAACCATTTGATGGTGGAATCCTAATGGCCAATTACGGTAAAGGAACTTATCTCTACACCAACCTTGTCCTCTACCGGCAAATTCAAAGCCAGGTACCAGGAGGATATCGAATCATGACGAACTTGATTAGTTACGGGGCCCAGTAACTAGAGAAGTAACCTGTGCGGGTGTTGAATGCATAGGTTACTTTTTTGTATGAATGTTTAGCCTGATTGAACACGATTAACCTTTACCTCTAAAACAAAAAAAGTTATGCACAAGGATAGGAGATAGGCTTGAGGGATTAGGATTTCTCCTTTTTCTCTCTTTCCTTTGTCCACACGTTATGCACAACTTTAATTTATTTTAACTTCAACGTTGGTGAGTTTTATAAGCCTCTTAAGTGATATGCATTCACTCTTTTAGCCATTCATTCCCACACTCTACCTGCCTAAAGCACCTTACTTAAGAAGGCTTTGGTTCGAACATGCTGAGGGTTACCGAATAATTCATTCGGTTCATTTTCTTCTACAATATACCCTCCGTCCATGAATATGACACGGTCTCCAACTTCCCGGGCAAAGCCCATTTCATGGGTAACAACAACCATTGTCATACCTTCTTTAGCAAGTTGTTTCATTACCTCTAAAACATCTCCGACCATTTCAGGGTCAAGTGCAGAAGTCGGCTCGTCAAATAGCATAATCTTCGGATTCATGGCCAATGCCCTTGCGATGGCAACCCGTTGTTTTTGTCCTCCGGATAGTTCTCCTGGATAGCTATTTGCTTTTTCCCTTAGCCCAACCTTATCCAGTAACTCAAGCGCTAATCTTCCCGCTTCAGCTTTATCGGTGGCACGAATTTTAATAGGCCCCAACGTTATGTTTTCCAACACGGTTTTATGAGGGAATAGATTGAAATGTTGAAAAACCATTCCAACCTCTTGTCTAACTTTGTTGATATTGATTTTCGCTTTAGGGTCAGTAATATCATGCCCATTAATGACCACCTCACCGCCCGTAACTTCCTCAAGAAGATTCAGGCAGCGCAGAAATGTACTCTTTCCAGATCCAGAAGGACCTATTACACAAATTACTTCCTTTTCTTTTATTTCTGCATTAATATCTTTTAAAACCTCGACAGTTCCAAATGATTTTCTCAGGTTTTTTACAGTAATGATGCTCATCGAACTTGTACCCTCCTTTCTATGAAGTTAGCAATAAGGGTTAACAAATAGATGATGATAAAGTAAATCACACCAACAACAAGCCAAATCTTGAACGCTTCAAAGGTTGCCGAAGCCTGAATCTGCCCTTGCTGTGTTAAATCCGCTATACCGATAACGGATAATAGAGATGTATCTTTTAGACTAATGATCGATTGGTTCGTAATGGTGGGAAGCATCCTTCTAAAGGCTTGTGGCAGTACTACATATCGCATTGTTTGAGTACCAGTGAATCCGATTGATCTTGCCGCTTCTGTTTGCCCTTTATCGATGGATTGAATTCCCGCTCTTATTATCTCAGCAAAATAGGCCCCTGCATTGATGGCAACGGTAATTATTCCAGCTGTAGTACTGTTTAAAGAAATCAAATTCAGTGAATTCACACCGAAATATATAAAAAACAATTGCACAATAAACGGCGTTCCTCGTATCGCATCTACATAAACCTTTGCAATCCAGTTCAAGATCTTGATAGGAGCAAGTCGCAGCAAGGCCACCACTAAACCAATCAAGAAACCTAGGATAATGGCAATTACAAAGATATAAAGTGTCACCTGAAGTCCTTTTAATAAAATAGGCAATGCCGCAACAATTATATCCATTCTATTCACCCCTTAGAAAAAGAAAGCGCGCTTTAAGCGCGCCTAATAAGCATAAATCTATTCACCAAGATAAGTTTTTAATATTTCATCGTATGTTCCATCTTTTTTAAGATTAGCAAGACCGTCATTTATTTTTTTCAATAAATCCTGGTTTTGCCCTTTCAATACAGCAATTCCATACTGATCTCCATTCAAACGATCACCTACGATTTTTAACCCAAGGTCTTTTTGAGCAATTGCATAGGAGATAACAGGATAATCTTCTATAAGTGCTTCGGCATTACCGTTTGCTACTTCCTGGAACATAGCTGGACTATCATTAAATTGAACAACTTTAATTCCTAGTTTCTTGGAATTATCCTGTGCATATTTAGCACCGGTTGTCCCTTTTTTCACTGCTATGGTCTTTCCTTTAAGGTCATCGACTGATTTAGTACTTGTATTATCTTTTTTAACAACCACTGTTAATCCTGCATCAAAATACGGCGTTGAGAAATCTACTACCTTTTTTCTTTCCTCTGTAATGCTCATTCCTGCAATAGCGACATCAAGCTGATTGGCTTGCATCGCTGGAATAATACCACCGAAATCCATTGGAGAAAATTTGATTTTAAAATCCTGGTCTTTTGCTATTGCATTGATTAATTCAATATCAATACCTTTATAGTCGTTTCCCTCTTTAAATTCAAAGGGAGGATATGTCGTATCCACACCAACTTTATATACCTTTTGACTTTTCTCTTTCTCACCTGCATTTTTTTCATCATTGCTTCCACAAGCTGAGATAATGATAGTAAGAATCAAAAACATACTAAATAAACCAAGTTTCTTCATTCAAATCACTCCAATTCTTAGATTATACGTGATAATAAATAATTCTCCCTATAATATAGCATAAGTATAAAGTATTATAGTATGAATTTTTTGAATATATATTATTTTCTTTAAATAATATTAGGGATGATTTTCCTAATCTAGTTTAGGTGATGGTAATTAGAAACTGGTATTGAAACGTATACTAAAAAAAGTTTCAATAGAATGGGCTTTTTACAATGGAACACTCTCATTGCTGTACTTCATTTTTCTCAATAATATATAGGGTCGTTCTTTCTCCCCTCTAAAAAAAGTTATGCACAAGGATAGGAGAAAGGCTTGAGGGATTGGGATTTCTCCTTCTTCCTTCTTTCCTTTGTCCACACTTTATGCACAACTTTAATTAGTGGTCTACTATTTTATTTTAAAACTAATTTTGTTACTAATTCAACATGTGTAGAGCGTATGTGGCGGAACATTGGATTTTGGTGAAGTTTGCAAAAAATCCTAATTTTCTCAGGGTCATAAATGAGAAATTAGGATTCTTTTATTTCTTATTAACGGTTAAGTAACTTTCAAAAAAATTGAGCATTGGTATGAGCATCTTATTCATATAGTAGTTTTATTTCAACTACTTGGCTGCTCCCTTATCCCCTATATTTATAAGCTAACCCTTTTAAGAAATTCCTGGCGAATTTGTCCCCGCACTCTTTATAATTTCTATGACCAACTTTTCTTAAGATGGCGCTTAATTCTCCTTTAGTTATCATGACTCCTGCTTCATCCAGGATATCAATCATATCCTCGCTTGTTAATGTCAGCGCAATTTTCAATTTCTTTAGCAGAATATTATTCATGCTTTCCTTATTCTTTGCAGTCGGTGCCGGGTTTTCTGGCTGGCCGGGTTTTGGTTCTTGTTTCCCTCTTTTAAAAATGATCAAGCCATTTAAAAAGGATTCCAACATCGTATTGTTACATTTTATACCTTCATCATCCATATCATCGTCGTCGTATTCATCATAGAAACCGTCTTTTGGTTTTGTGAGCATCTGCATGACTTCTTCTCTTGTTACTTCAATATCCCCAAGTTTAAATATCTCTACCATATCTTTATTTTTTATATCCAGAGCATATCTTAATCTAATTAAAATATCATGATTATGCATCCATAAACCTCCTGTATATTTCTTATTTTTTACAGCACCTTCATTATTTCACAAATGGATTGAAATAAACGCAGATGAAAATCCGAGAACCTTTTACAGATTCTCGGATCCTTCTGCTTATTCTTTCCTTTTCAACTTTGTCACAACTTCAACATGACTCGTCTGCGGGAACATGTCCACAGGCTGCATGGATTCTACGTTATATAAAGCGCTCAATTCTTGTAGGTCTTTTGCCAATGTGGATGGGTTACATGATACATACACAATGGTTTTTGGTTTGACCTTTAGGATAGTTTGCAGTAAGGATTGGTCCAGGCCAGTTCTTGGTGGGTCGGCGACTAATACGTCCGGTTTCCATCCTTCTTTGGTCCAGCGTGGCAGGATGTTTTCGGCTTTTCCTGTTTCGTAGTGCATGTTGGTGCGTTTGTGTTTTATGGCGTTTTTCTTGGCGTCTTCAATGGATTCTTTGATGACGTCCATTCCGCGAACCTCTTTTGCATCTTCCGATAGCCAAAGTCCGATGGTTCCTACGCCGCAATACGCGTCAACGACTTTTTCGGTACCGGTTAGGGCTGCCGCTTTTTTCACTTCGTCATACATGCGGACTGTTTGAACTGGATTAAGTTGGAAGAAAGTGCGGGCCGATAGTTCGTACGATAGATCACCCAATGTTTCGTTGATGACTTTTTCGCCAGCCAGATGGATCGTCTTTTCGCCAAAAATAAGTGATGTGTTTTGGTTATTAATATTTTGAACGACCGATTTCACTTCCGGCAGTTGGTCACGAATTTGCTTAAGTAATTGATCTTTTTGTGGAATTTCTTCCGCTCCTGTAACTAAGACCACCTGTACTTCGCCTGTTTCAAAGCCAACTCTTGTAATGACTGTTCGGATCACACCTTTTCTCTTTCTTTCATTATAGATCGAGATATTCAAGTTCTTTAGTATCTTCTTCACCGTACGGGTTACTTTATTAGTAGCTTTGTGTTGGACAAGACAGTTGGGAATATCGATCAAGTTATGGGAGTTCAAACCGTAAAGACCGGCAATCAATTTGCCATCTTTCTGACCGACCTGGTACTGACTTTTGTTGCGATAGTTCCAAGGATCTTCCATGCCGATTGTTTCTTGTATATTTAATGAAGAAATCGGGAATTTCGTATGACGTTCCATCGCTTGAATGACGATATCGCGTTTTTCAATAAGCTGTTGACTATAGCTTAAATGCTGTAGTTGACAGCCACCGCATTCTGCGTAGATTGGGCATGGTGCGGCAATGCGGTGTGGCGATTCTTTCCGGATGGTTTTTATTTTTGCTTCAGAAAAGTTTGGCTGCACTTTTGTTATTAAAGCTACAATTTCTTCACCTGGTAATGCTCCTGGGACGAAGACGACTTTCTTTTTAAAGTAGCCGACGCCCTCTCCGTTTATGCCAAGCCGTTTAATGGTTAATGGAAGGGTTTGATTTACTTCTAGTGTTGTATCTTGCATGTTTGTCATTTCTTTTCACTCCGTTTTTCGATGCTTCTCCACAAATAGAGGGAAGCGTAGCTTAGATATGGAGCCCATTTTGCACTGTAGGTTTCCATTTCTTCTTGGGTTGGCTTCTGCGGTAAGCCGTATAAATGTTTTATGGCGTTTTGAATGCCAATATCGGCTTTTGGAAAAAGGTTCGGCCTTCCAAGTCCAAAAAGCAGGAAGTTTTCAGCCGTCCATCTACCGATTCCGCGTATTTTTATTAGTATATCCATAACCTCTTGATCGGATAGCTCTGCCAACAGATCAAGATTAAGATGGCCATGAGTGATTTGCTGGGATAGTCCGATGACGTATTCAGCTTTTCGGCCACTGAATTGAATGGCTCTTAACTGTTCCACCTGAAGTTGTGAGGTCGTTTCCGGTGTTGGATAAAACCACACACCATCTATCTGGTAGCCAAATGTTTTCACGAACCGTTCCGTGAGTATATGCGCAAAAGACAAGTTTAATTGCTGATGTATGATGCATTTGACGAGGCAACTGTAATAATCGAAGTCCAAGACTATGGCTGTACCGCGGTGCTCTTCAAAGATTCCCCTCAAATCAGATTTTCGGAAATGCTGGGAAACGCCTTCTAATGGCTGATGCCAATGAAACACCTTTTTTAACCGTTCGATTGCTTTAGACTTGTATTCCTCTGATTGACCTTTAATGATAAAGGTCGGTTCTTCGATGTTTCCTATTGCCTGAACATGCAAAACGACTGGTTCTTTTTCTATATAAAGCGGAACTTTTACCGTTCTGTTAGTAAAATCAACTACTTGAAGTGGGTCTAACGATAATCGTTCGAGAACAAGGTCGAAATTATATGGTCCCTGGACCTGTAATTTTTCCGTCCACACAAGCGATCCATCCTTTAGCAGTTTTCCACGTATTATAGCATGTTTCCTGAAATATTACTTAAAAATGAGGAGAATGGAAAAAAGCGGGACCTGTATTTTCACTTCAGGTTCCGCTTTTTATTTTAATAAAGCATTCGATTTGGCAGGTGTTTTTCAATCATTAATTCATCCAGACTGCTGAATGTGTATCCTTGTTTTTCAAGATCAGTCAAAATCGAGTCAAGCGCCTCTGCATTATCTTTTGAAACAGTATGCAGTAATAAAATCGCCCCTGGATGAATCTGTTTAAGCACTTCATCATGAGCGTAAGCTGCACCCTTTTGTTGGTCAACGACCCAGTCTTTATAAGCAAGCGACCAGAAAATGTGGTAATATCCTTCTTTTTGTGCGACTTTCATTGTTCTCTCATTGAATACACCACGCGGCGGCCTTAAATAGTTCATCCCCTGTTGGCCCGTTAATTTTTCAGTTGCTTTTTTAACCCGTTGCAGTTCTGTGCGAATGACTTCATCCGTCACACTGGTCATATCAGGGTGATTCCAGGAATGGTTTCCGACGATATGACCTTCATTCGCCATACGGACAACAAGCTCCGGTGCGGTTTTTAAATAATGACCAGTGACGAAAAATGTTCCTGGGGCCTTATGTTTTTTTAACACATCTAAGATCTGGGCCGTATATCCATTTTCATAACCATTATCAAACGTTAAATATATGTTTTTTTTCGTTGTGTCACCTTTATAAATTGCTTCATATTTAGGCAGCATTTCATTGAAGTTTTTTCCTGCATCGGCAGGAGTTCCGTTTTTCCCTTTATTGAAGCCCCAATTATAGGACTCCRCAAAAGCCGGACTTGCTAAAGAGCAGATCAAGCATATAAAAACGGATAGAATCGCCATTTTTTTCATTGGATTATCCCCCATGTTCTTTTTTTCTTAGTGTTTGGAACATGAAGATTTATATGCATGATATTGTCGTAGGTCGAATTTTTCGTGGTGACGGTCGAATTATCGCCATGTAGGACGAATTCTTGCCGGTTACGGTCGATTTTTCCTCATGTAGGACGAATTATACCCGATGACGGTCGAATTATTACCATGTAGGTCGAATTATTGCCAGTTACGGTCGAATTATTGCCGGTTACGGTCGAATTTTCATCATGTAGGACGAATTATACCCGATGACGGTCGATTTTTTGCCATGTAGGACGAATTCTTGCCGGTTACGGTCGAATTATTGCCACGTAGGACGAATTATACCCGATGACGGTCGAATTATTTCCATGTAGGTCGAATTCTTGCCGGTTACGGTCGAATTATCTTTCTGTTGGACGAATTTTATCCACAACGAACAAATTCCACACAAAAAAAGGCCTATCCTCCTAAAAGGATAGGCCCCCTATCTATTTACCCTTTAAATAACGCCTGTACCGCCTTCCAAATGACGACGATGGCAAAAACGATAACGGTTACAATTCCAATTACGTCTAAAGTTGGTTCAAGTCCGGAGAAAATCGTGCCTGCCACAGGAAGATGGATGAAAGCAAAACCTGTTAACATTGCGACAAAGAACAATAAGATGCTATTTTGCATTTTACTCCCCCCTTTCTCTTCTAATGTATGAGCAAAGGTGCAAAAAGATTGTACTTTTTTAAGGCAATAATAGCCTTTTTTTTCATATACATTAGCAAGGGGGCGTATACAATGCTTGAATGGGTGATTACGTTAGGTTTTATTGGTTGTCTGGGATTAGGTGCGGGACTGTTTGTTTATTTTGTGAAAAGTGGATTGAATTTAGGGGATTCAAAAAGGATTGATCCATTGCCGAAAATAGAAGAGTAAGGTAAAAAGACGCTCAACCGAATTGGTGAGCGTCTTTTGCATACATCTTATTTAAATACAGGTTCTTTGAATTGTGACAGTTTTTCTAATGAAGATTGCTGTACGTCTTTATGCAGGCTGTTTCCATGTGAATCCATGGTAACAACTGCGGTAAATCCTTCAACGTTCAAGTGCCACATTGCTTCAGGAATACCAAATTCAGTGAAGTTCACACCTTCGACTGATTTAATGCAGTCTGCATAATATTGAGCTGCGCCGCCGATCGCGTTTAAATAAACACCACCGTGTTCGCTTAGTGCTTCTAGTGTTTTTGGACCCATTCCGCCTTTACCAATAACAGCGCGAATGCCAAATCTTTTCATGATATCGCCTTGGTATGGTTCTTCACGTATACTAGTTGTCGGACCTGCAGCTTTCACGTGCCATTTACCTTCTTCGTCCTTAAGCATAACCGGCCCACAATGATAGATAATCTGTCCATCAAGGTCAATTGGTGCAGGGTTTTCAGACAAGTGCTTGTGTATCGCGTCACGGCCAGTATACATTCTTCCGTTAATCCGGACTACGTCACCAACTTTCAGCTCACGGATTTGTTCTTCCGTAATTGGTGCCTGAAGGATGATTTCACGCGGTGCTTCAACTTCCGCTTCTATTGCTGCGGCTACTTCTTCTTTCGCTGCTTTTTCTGCTTCTAGAGCAAAGTCAATTTTCTCGCCATCTTGATATAGCCATTCATTGATTTCTCCTGTTTCTGGGCTCACTTTCACACCTAAGCGACGGAAAGCCCAACAGTTGTAAGCAACCGATACGAAAAAGCTTGCCGGAATACGGTGCATGACACCAATTTTACAGCCAAGCAGTGTTGTTTCTCCGCCAAAGCCCATCGTGCCGATTCCCAATTCATTAGCCGTCTCCATAATATACTCTTCTAGTTTACGAAGATCCTCATTCGGATTCACATCTTCGTTGCTGCGGAAAAGTTGAGCCTTAGCCAAATCATATCCGGATGAACGGTCTCCCCCGATACCAACGCCGATGAACCCTGCGCTACAGCCTTGTCCTTGCGCTTGGTATACGGAATGAAGAACACATTTACGGATTCCGTCTAAATCACGGCCGGCTTTACCTAATCCTTCAATCTCCATCGGAAGACTGTATTGAATATTTTTATTTTCACAGCCGCCGCCTTTTAATATAAGACGCACATCAATGTAATCTTTTTCCCATTGATCGAATTTCATGACAGGAAGACCTTCCCCAAGGTTATCCCCGCTGTTTTCACCTGACAAAGAGTCAACTGCGTTTGGACGAAGCTTTCCGCCTTTTGTTGCTAAAATGATTGCATTTCGAATTGCTTCTTTTATTTCAAGTTGGTTCACACCAACTGGAGTTTTAATTTTAAATGTCGGCAGACCTGTATCCTGACAAATCGGTGATACATTGTCGTCAGCCATTGTAATATTATTCGTGATTGTTGTTAGGCTCAACGCTGAACGCGTACCTGCATTTTCACGTTGTTTCGCACTTTTGACCGCACGACGAACATCCTTTGGAAGATTCGTTGAAGTTTCAACGATAAGACTGTACATACTTTCTTGGAATTTTTGAATATCCAAATTTCTCTTCCCCCTCTTATTTCCCCTAGATTTAATCATTCACCGCTTCTCTATATAAGAGCAAATGATACAACACCCGTTTTATTATACATCTAACATAATCTTTCGAAAACAAGTAATTAGTTTTCTTAATGAAAATCAGTGTGAAGAGAAATAATCATGGCGCTAAGAATAGCATAAAGCAAAAAAATTACCGATAATTACCTAATTTTAAATAACCATTTTTCTTCCTTACATATAAAAAGGGATGACGAGTAAATAGCGTCATCCCTTTATGAATATTAATTATAAAAAAATCATACTATCGTACAGATATTATCCTTCTTTGCGCGTTTTAAATTGTTCTACTTTAACTTCCAAATCATCAAGCATGCCGATTAAGCGATCAATATCTTCTAATTCTGTATTTTCTGGTTCAATATGGTCAAGAACCTCCATGAACATCGTGAGGCGTTCTTTTAAGTATGTTAATTGTTCGTTTTTACCTGTAATGGTTTTTCCCATGAGGCACTCTCCTTCCGTTCTTCTTCCATCGTAACGAAATCCTCTTGAAAGTGCAATGGCAAGCTAAAATGAAGCTCTCCGCCATTTGACAATTTTTGTGCCCATTGTTCATAATGGGTTAGTGCATTATTACGTAAGGAGTTTTAAACATGTCTATAATCAAGCAAGATCTTTTAACACCAATCACACCCAAGTATGATCCTTGGGAAGCATATATGGACGTTGAACAATACGGAAAGCTCAGTCTTACCAATGTCGAATTCACAACCACTACCCTTTGCAATATGCGTTGCGAACATTGTGCTGTCGGTTACACACTTCAGCCAAAAGACCCGGATGCTCTTCCTTTAGAATTAATAATTCAGCGCCTCGATGAGATACCATTGCTTCGCTCGCTAAGTATAACTGGCGGTGAACCAATGCTTTCTAAAAAACAAGTGAAAAATTATGTTTTACCTTTATTAAAATATGCTCGTAACCGTGGAGTTCGTACCCAAATCAATTCTAACTTGACCCTTGACTTGGAACGGTATGAGGAAATCATACCCTATTTGGATGTTCTTCATATTTCCCATAACTGGGGAACGATCGATGAATTCATCGATATCGGTTTTGCCATGATGGACCGCAAACCTTCGCGCGAGCAACGAAAAAAATTATTTGATAAAATGATTGAAAATTCCCGTGCCCTGACAAAAGCAGGTGTACTAGTTTCTGCAGAAACGATGCTTAATAAACGCACCATGCCGCATCTTGAGCATATCCACAGACAGATTGTCGATGAAATGGGATGTCAGCGCCATGAAATACATCCGATGTACCCAAGTGATTTCGCCTCAGCACTTGAAACGTTATCATTGGAGAACATGCGCGAGGCGATTCATCATCTACTTAATATTCGGGATGAAAATGTATGGATGCTTTTCGGAACGCTCCCATTCTATCCATGTAACAACAGCAAAGAAGATTTAGAGCTGCTTCAGCGGCTTTACAGTGCTAAAAAAGTGACAGTTCGGAATGACCCTGATGGACGCTCTCGTTTGAATGTCAATATTTTTACCGGAGAAGTCATTGTTACCGATTTTGGGGATGCACCTACTTTGGGAAATATCATTGATCAGCCGTTAACCGAATCCTATGAAACATGGATGAATTCGAAGCTGGCCAATGAATTAAACTGCCACTGTTCGTCGGTTAAATGTCTCGGTCCGAATGTTCTTGTCAAAAATGCATATTACCCTAAAGAAGACTTCAGCGTAAGAAAGTCTAATATATGAGAAAAAAACTCGCCAATCAGGCGAGTTTTTTTACTTCACCTTCCTTACCGTGGTTGTTGCGAAACAGTAAAGCTGAAGGAAACATGGTCCTGAACTGGTATCCAAGCGCCTATGCCTTGAGAGGTAATATTTTTAATCGTAATCGAGCGTTTATTTCCTTTAAGGTTCAAATATACTTCTCCATAGGTGACCTTACCTTTTTCATTGACGGCAGAAGCATAGCTAGATAAATAACCAATCCGATTTGAAGCAACATTGTATACTTCATCTTTTTTCGTACCAGCTCCAACAATCGTTTCAAAAGCGAGTGGCAAATGGGTCTTTTCCGTAGCTTTTAATAGCATCATCTTTTTAACATCCTCGGCCTTAGGAATTTTCGCTGTTAGTCCACCACTCACTCCCTTTTGGTTTTCTTGGACATAACGGATTCTGTATGGAACATCACCGCCGCGATTATCATAGTAATTCATATTGATCTTTTGATATTCCCAATTTGGGGCCGTCTCGGAAGACTCGTAATTCAACGCCCAATGGCCAAGGTAAATGGTCGCCCTGTAACCAAAAGCAAGCGGTGCCTTTGCAATTGCTGATTCATTCAACATATGAATGAGTTCTGGATTTTCAATCTTAATATCCGATGAATCAATCAACTGTTTAGCAAACTCACTCGGCTGCAGCATTGGAAGATCCTGAGTCGAGTTTGGATACGTATTCTCCTTCGCAATATTTAATACGGAAGGTGGGATATTCACCTTGTTCGGAGTTGTTTTATCTCCGGCTGATATAGGGGCTGCAAAACTTACATTCGCCTGAATAAAGGCAGTTAGGGCAAACACTGTAATAAGAATAAGTCGTCTCATGCTGTAGCACTCCTTTAAAAGGTTCAATCATTTTGTTTATAGATTTTGTTTTTACTCAACATTCTATACATTTCAATAACATGTTGATTTTGTAATAAATTTGTAAAGTTCAGAATATTTACTTTTTTATATAAATCGGTTATACTTAACTTACATTATAAAAAGGAGGCGAAATCGTTCATACCTAATAAACGTTCAGGAGGTATGCTTATCGATCTAAGACACCCTTTTCAAGGATGACAGAAAAACGAATTCGCCACTTACTTAAATTTGATGTAAAAGGATGGTGTAACACTCTAGAATTATTTCTCAACTTTAACAGAAGCATGATGAAAAATTTTGGATTAATTTATGAATGGTAATTTATTAATATAGAAATGACTCTGCTAAAATAACCTGGGCAGAGTCATTTTTATTTGTATCCGCATTTCTCATAAGAAAAGACCTCCCGATGTGGAAGGCCTGACACTCTTATAATAAGTAAAATCCAATCCCCATAATAAAGTAAGCAGCCAACAGGGTAAGCCCTTCAAACCAGTTCGTTTCCCCGTCATTCGAAATCATAATCATCAGAAAGACAGCCGTAACCATAGAAATCAACTCAGGCAATGTGAAAACAAGCGGCATATGTGTTGGATACATTAATGATATCAACACTAGGACAGGAGCAACGAACATCGCTACTTGCAGCGTAGAACCGACTGCAATCTCAACAGCGACATCCATTTTATTTTTATATGCCATAATAACGGCTGATGCATGTTCAGCCGCGTTACCTACGATGGCAACGATAATGACCCCGATAAATAACTCTGTCCACCCGAACGTCTCCCCGACTTCACTGAAAGTATGAACAAGTTTTTCCGATACGTAAGCAACAGCCAATGTAGCAACAGCTAGGATAGTAATGGCCTTTTTCTTGCTCCATTCCGGTATTTCCTCTTCATGTTCCTCATGGGCTTCTCTTTTTTCCGCATGCTGATAAACCCCGCGATGAGTAACTAATTTAAAGAATAATGCCGCTAAGTATAATAAGATTAAAATAATGGAAATTCCGACACTTAACGACATAGTACTTGATTCGCTCATGTTTTGAGTGAACACTTCCGGTATCACGAAAGCAACAATAACGGCGAAGATTAGCAGACCAGCGTTATGCCTTGCATCGAACACATTAAATTTCTGCCGTTTGTACCTCGTCCCCCCAATAAAAAAGGAAAGTCCTGCCACCAACAATAAGTTTCCTAATACCGATCCAGTTAAGGAGGCTAATACGACGCCCACTAGCCCTGCCTTTAATGAAAAAATGGAAATAATCAGTTCCACTGCATTACCAAAGGTTGCGTTCAACAGTCCACCAATCCTTGGGCCCATCACAATCGCTAGACTTTCCGTTGCCCGGCCCATAAAACCTGCGAGCGCTATAATTGTTAAACAATACACAATAAACATGATTACACTCGGCCAATGCATCAAAGAACCTATAACTGATAAAGGGACACCTAAGAGGACGAGCCCCAAAAATATTTTATCCACGATATTTCTCCTCACAATCCTATATGCAATTTAATATGTAACAAAAATTATCATACATAATTTTCCCGAAATGAAAAAGGGGATTTTTAACGATATTCTCTTCTTGTCAACATTTACCCAAATTTCTATTGCTTAACCCTCTCCCCTGGATGTAACATCAACAAGGTATACATATCTTAGGAGACGAAAACTTATGAATCAAAAGCTGCTTATTAGTGTTCTAATTTGTATGGTCGGCATATCTGGATTTTCTCAAGGAATGCTTCTGCCAATTATCGCAATCATTTTCGAAAATGACGGAATTAGCTCTTCCTTAAATGGATTTCATGCTGCGTCACTTTATATTGGGATTCTTTTAATTTCTCCTTTTATGGAAGCACCTCTCCGCAAATATGGCTATAAGCCATTAATATTATTTGGCGGAATAACGGTAATTCTTTCACTTGCCTTATTTCCGGTCTGGAAATCATTCTGGTTTTGGTTTGCTCTGCGTTTTTTCATCGGAATCGGTGATCATACCCTTCACTTTGCTACCCAGACATGGATTACCGCTATTTCCCCTTCAGCAAAGCGCGGAAGGAATATCGCTATTTATGGACTATTTTTCAGTCTTGGTTTCATGGTTGGTCCGCTAATGACGAAGCTTCTGGAGATTAATCAGTCTTTGCCATTCATCATTACATCCATACTAAGCCTACTTACGTGGATGACTGTATTCCTGATTAAAAACGAGCTTCCTGAACAGGATGAGTCAGAAAGCACATCATTCTTCGGTACACTCAAACGGTTTACGAAAGTGAGTCGCATTGCTTGGGTCGCCTTTTTACTTCCATTCACCTTTGGCGTGCTTGAATCCTCATTGAATAGCAACTTTCCAGTATTCGCGTTGCGCTCTGGAATTGATTTAACCGCAGTATCGCTTATCATTCCAGCATTTTCAGGTGGTACTTTGCTTTCACAGATTCCGCTTGGAATGCTCAGTGACCGATTTGGCCGACGAAAAATCTTGCTGATCATTCTTTTTTCAGGCTTTACCGTATTTACTCTAGCTGGGATTGTTTCATATTCCGTAATCGGTCTGTTCATTTGCTTCCTGCTTGGCGGGATGATGGTGGGTTCGACTTTCTCTTTAGGAATCAGTTATATGGCAGACCTTTTGCCCCGCAACCTATTACCTGCAGGAAATCTGTTATGCAGCATCTTCTACAGTCTCGGCAGCATTGGTGGTCCGTTTTTCGGTGGTTTAGTCATAGAATACTTACAAGGAGGTAATTTTTTCTATTTAATTAGTATAATGCTTCTTCTTGTCTTTATTTCACTGGTGCTATTTAAGGAAAAAATGCCTGCTCCAAACTTGTAGTATAGTTTATTATCTGAACTACTCCATTTATTATTCAATTTGTATTGTATTTATCATATAGTGGTCAAATGATATAAATTATGGTTCTTTATATTTTTTCCTACATTAGAATCATTCTTCTTTATTTTTGAATAGGATATGTGTTAATATAAGATTAATAAAAAGAACACCACGTTAATAAACCTTTTAAATCGTTGCTGTCATCGCAATTTTGGTGACAGCTTTCATATTTTATTCAGAGAAATGACGTTGATTATCTTTCTCAATTAGATATTATACAAATGATAATCTATATCATTTACACAAAAATAGAAAAGAATATGGGAGGGAATCTTATGACCACTGATACTAAACAATTAACACAACCGACTGCATGCGAAACCTCTTGGTTGGAAAAAGTAAAACCCCATCTAGAACTTATTGCCGCATTGTTTAGCGGTGTATTGATATTATTGGGCTGGGCGCTTTCTAAGAATGGACTTGAAACTCCTTCTATCGTTATATATTTAGCTTCCTTCCTAATCGGYGGTTATGCCAAAGCAAAAGAGGGAATTGAAGATACGTTTGCCGATAAGGAATTGAATGTAGAGATGCTAATGATTTTCGCGGCCATCGGTTCTGCGATTATCGGTTACTGGACGGAGGGCGCTATTTTAATTTTTATTTTTGCTTTAAGCGGGG
Source organism: Peribacillus sp. P4_C12 (assembly GCF_056402095.1). NCBI lineage: Bacteria > Bacillati > Bacillota > Bacilli > Caryophanales > Bacillaceae > Peribacillus > Peribacillus sp. P4_C12. The sequence goes on along the minus strand of NZ_JBFUIB010000003.1, from coordinate 7,242 downwards.
CGCTTGAAACATACACAATGAATAAAAGTCATAAAGAAATTTCAGCACTTATGGATTTACAGCCGGAAGAAGCGCTGCGAATCACAAATGGATATGAAGAAACCGTATCCGTCTCCCTGCTACAAGTCGGGGACCTAATTTTGGTAAAACCAGGTGAAAGAATACCCTCTGATGGAAAAATCACGGACGGACGTACCAATATTGATGAAGCGGCGATCACTGGCGAATCTATTCCAGTTAGTAAGTCATTGGATGATGAAGTATTTGCGGGAACAGTGAATCTGCGTGGAACGATTACCGTAGAAATTACAAAACCAGCAAACGAAACATTATTTCAAAAAATAATTACTCTCGTTCAATCTGCACAAAGTGAAAAGTCTCCTTCTCAGCTGTTCATTGAACGTTTTGAAGGAACCTATGTAAAAATCGTATTAACCGTTGTCGCTTTGATGTTGTTCGTACCGCATTTTGTATTAGGATGGAGTTGGACCGAAACATTTTACCGGGCAATGATTTTGCTTGTTGTTGCTTCACCTTGTGCTCTCGTAGCTTCTATTATGCCAGCTACGCTATCTGCCATCTCTAATGGTGCTCGTCATGGAATTCTATTTAAAGGTGGTATCCACCTTGAGAATCTTGGTAACTTGAGGGCAATAGCCTTAGATAAAACCGGAACATTAACAAAAGGAAAACCAGAGGTAACGGATGTCATTATCCGTGAAGATTTAAACGAAGAAGATTTCCTATTCCATATTGCATCTGTTGAAAATTATTCGAACCATCCTTTGGCAACATCAATTGTGCGCTACGCTAAAACTAAATTAGCAAAAGACATCATTAAACCGGATAATATGGAAGATATCTCAGGTAATGGGGTTCAAGCATATTTCAGCGGAGTACTTTGGCAAGTAGGAAAAGCTGATTTCGTCGGAAGAAGTGAAGCCGAACAATTTCAAAACGGTATTGCACTAACACTAGCTGAACAAGGCAAGACGATAGTTTATGCAAGAGACAATCAAGGTATTGCCGGCATTCTTACATTGAAAGACGTGGTGCGTGAAGAAACGATTACTGCTATCGAAGCATTGAAAAATGAAGGCATTCATACCGTTATGCTAACAGGCGATGGTGAAAAGACCGCTAAAGCGATTGCGTCTGAGAGCCATATCGATGCATATATTGCTGAATGCTTACCTGAAACTAAGGTTACTGAAGTGAAAAAGTTGAAAGAACACTACGGTACTGTAGCAATGGTTGGAGATGGAATTAATGATGCACCTGCACTTGCAACTGCTTCTGTCGGGATTGCAATGGGCGAGGGCACAGATGTTGCGTTGGAAACAGCGGATGTTGTCCTAATGAAGAATGACCTACCGCGTATTGCCGAAGCAGTAAGGTTATCTAAGAAAATGAACCGAATCATCAAACAAAACGTCGTTTTCTCGATTTCTGTCATTATGGTTCTGATTGCATCTAACTTCCTTCAATTCCTCGACCTTCCATATGGCGTAATTGGCCATGAAGGAAGCACCATTCTAGTTATTCTGAACAGTTTAAGATTATTGAAAAACTAAACAAAAAAGGGAGCCTATGAGGCCCCTTTTTTTGTGTGTTCATTCTACTTAGTGATAGCCGTTTTTCCCATTAGCAGAACCTGACGTTTTATGGTTCGAACCTTTTTTTCCTTTTTGCTTTTTGTTGCTTTTACCCATGAAAGAATTCCTCCCTACTACTAAGTCGTCATTTCTTGATTAGCATTTGCTACAGGACTTATAGCTATTACGGGAACTTTAGGAAGCTCATTCACATTTTGGCTGTTCTTTATTACTTATGAGGGCATTAATTTCCCCGCCTAGAATTATGATTAGCCCTGATAAGTAAAACCAGATCATTAACACGATTATCCCACCAAGGCTCCCATATGTTGCAGAATAATTTGCGAAGTACGCTACATAAAAAGAAAATAAAAAGGAAACGAGACTCCAGCCAGCCGTGGCAAAAATAGCACCCGGAATCACTGTCAGGCATTTCAACTTTTTGTTGGGCGCTATCAAATAGAGGATTGTAAACACGATAAATAATACAATTGTGCTAATCACCCAGCGCATATGATTCCAAATCGACAAAAACTCGTCAGATAGCCCAAATTCGGCAAATAAAAATATACCTATCTGCTTTCCGAATACAGGAAGCAACAAAGCGACAATAAAAACAAAAATCATCGCTAATGTGAGAATAATCGACATTCCCCGGGAAATAAAGTAAGTTCGACTTTCTTTTACACCATATGCGTGATTAAAGGCTTTAATAATTGCATTCATTCCATTAGATGCTGACCATATTGTTCCAATGACACCAAACGACAATAAGGTACTATTCCCTTCCATAACTTCTGTTAGATTTCCCTCAATGATTGCCATAGAACCATCTGGTGCATATGAACGGACTATACGTAAAATATCTTCCTGTGAAAATGGCAGGTAGGCCAATAAAGTAAATAGGAAAATAAGTAACGGAAACAGGGAAAGTAAAAAGAAATAGGACAGTTGGGCGGCAAGTCCCGACACATCATCCACTTGTAACCGTTTTATGAAAGTTTTGAAGAATGACCCTTTCAACCATTCTTTTTTATCGGCCATACCTCCACCTCATTATCTAATTTAAGGAAATACGCTCTTCTAAATCATGGTTTGAAGACGATTCTTGCTGTCCTTCCGCAGAGAAGACCTCTTTTGTCTCCATCACAACATGCGCAACTTGCGATGGAATATCTTTCATCTCCTCTACTCTTTGGGAAATGAAGGATACATCATCGGAAATTTTTTCAACTGTGGCACGAACTTTTGAAGATGTTTCACGTACTTGAGTTAGGATTCCATTGGGGTTTTTCACTAGTTCTTTCATATTATTCATACAACTTTTGCTGTTTGCTAATACGGAACTTCGCGTGTTTTTATCAAAAAGACTAACAGCAGCCCCAGCTAGAGCCCCTATTAAAACCGCCTGCATAAATTTACTTTTCTTTGCACACTTATATTCTTCACGAATGTTGCTCATATATTCTCCTCCTCGTCATATATTAGTTGATGGGTAATGGTGGTTATCTCCATTATACAGTGTTTAAAAAAGTTTTTTCCTATCTTTTCCCAAACATGCTCACATTAAAACGCGAGACAATCAAGTAAATCGGAGATAATGCGTCGTTTTCCTACTGAATATTCATTGACTTATAGGGGTAATCATGCAAAGATGAAAATAATTTAGAAACGTGTGAAAGGATGAGGGAAATGGATTTAACACAAAATACAGCCGAAAGTGTCGAGTTTATGGTAGAAGCAATCAAGGATAAACTAAAAGTAATGAACTTCGGAGCAATCAAATCCACCCATTTCGATATCGAAATGTATGAAGAACTTCATGATATTTATAAAATGGTGATGAAAAAAACAAACTTCAGTGTCCGTGAAATGGAAGCAATCGCTGAAGAACTTGGAAGACTCCGCAATAAATAACATCCAAATCCTCCCATAATGGTGAGGGTTTTTTATTTATTAAAGAATTCTGCTAAATTTGTTATAGTGAATATTATTGGACAATCAGACAGGAGTTGTAGGTATGGTAGAAAGAAGAACGCCCATTAGTCTCGCTGATGCAGTAGAAAAAGTGATGAAACATACATTAGAAGGACAGGTGGAATTAGTTGCTCTTGAGAAAAGTCATTATCGTTTTTTAGCTCAAGATATTATAGCTACAAATGATGTTCCACATTTCAACCGTTCACCGTACGATGGTTTTGCCCTCAGGTCTGAAGATACGGCTGAAGGTTCCCTTAATAATCCGCTCGAATTCGAAGTGATAGAAGAGTTGGCTGCAGGGATGGTTTCTACTCTTCCTGTGCAACAAAACCAGGTAGCAAGAATCATGACTGGAGCCCAAATGCCAGACGAATGTGATGCAGTTATTATGTTCGAGCTCACCAAGGAATTTGAAAAGGACGGGAAGAAATACATATCCTTTAAACGCTCACTTAACGCAGGCGAAAATGTGTCTTTCAAAGGGGAGGATGCAAAAAAAGGTGATATTCTTGTCAAAAAAGGCACAATGATTAATCCAGGCATCATCGGCTTGCTTGCTACATTCGGTTACGCTGAAGTTCCAGTTGCCAAAAAGCCTGTCGTCGGCTTATTTGCTACAGGGTCAGAACTTCTAGATGTCAGTGAACCATTGCAACCGGGAAAAATTCGCAACAGCAACTCTCATGCCATCTCCGCCCAAATTCAGAGAGCAGGAGGAGAAGTTCGTTTTTATGGAAAACTTAAGGATGAATTTGACTTAAGCTATGAGGCAATTTCCTCAGCCTTGAAGGAAGTTGACCTTCTCATTACAACGGGGGGCGTCTCCGTCGGTGATTTCGACCTTCTCCCTGATATTTACCGGAAAATAGGAGCCGATGTTTTATTCAATAAAGTAGCTATGCGCCCAGGCAGTGTTACAACAGTTGCTGTATTTAATAATAAATTTCTATTCGGCTTATCTGGTAATCCATCTGCCAGTTATGTCGGCTTTGAGTTATTTGCAAGACCGATTATTCGAACCATGCTGTTTTCTGAGCTGCCTCATTTACGAAAAGAAAAAGCGCAATTGGCTGAGGATTTCTTAAAGCCCAATCCCTTCTCACGGCTTTTGCGAACGCGTTTATTTTTCGAATCTGGCCAGCTGAAGGTTATCCCTAGTGGTGTAGATAAATCCAATATAACAACAAGCCTTGCAGGAGCAAATTCACTAACCGTATTACCTGGAGGCACTCGTGGATTCAAAACTGGCGATATCGTGGACGTCCTTCTTCTTGATGACCAAGAAGGATGCGTATGGCCTTGGTGAAACCTTTTATATTTCAAGTGGTCGGCTACCAAAATAGAGGAAAAACGACTTTCATTACGAATATAATTGAGAAGCTTCGCGCAGTAAACTTGGAAACAGCCGTATTAAAGCATCATGGGCATGGCGGAAAACCCGATCATACAAGTATAAAGGATTCCACCAAACACTTTCAGGCTGGGGCAGCTGCATCACTTGTTGAAGGAGACGGGACGATTGAATTACTTGGCAATTTTAGAAAAGGAACCTCTATAGCAGAGCTGATTCAATTGCTGGGTCTTTTTCATCCCGACGTGATTTTAATCGAAGGATACAAACAGGAAGACTTTCCTAAGATAATTCTAATCAAAGAGGAAAATGACCTTCTATTACTAAAACAGCTTAATAATATCAAAGCAGTTATTGCTTGGCCTGACTGTCTGGAGCAAACAATGAGCTATGCTTCAGTACCTGTCTTCCCTCTAAATTCGGATCATTTCATTTCATGGTTTTTAGAACAGATATAAAGGAGGTTTTTTATGTTTATTCAATTTCCCTTAGAAAAGCGACGCGTGATGATTGAACGCATTCAAGAGTATGTCTACCAGGAAAATGGTGAAAGAATTGGCGAAATTGCTGCTGAAAACCACTTACAAGATATTCTCGACAACATTGCTCCCTTTATATATAACGAGGGCATTAAAGATGCTAAAACAGTGATTGAGGACCGAATTGGGAACATCGAAGAAGATTTATATTCATTGGAACGGCCAATTAAATGAGATGAAAAAAACAGCATCAATTTTCGATGCTGTTTTTTTCGTTTTTAGGAGATAAGATAACCAAATCATTATTGTTCCGTTAAAATAATTGGACCGTTCTTTGTGATGGCAATCGTATGCTCATATTGAGCCGAGTATTTCCCATCTGCAGTAGAGGCGGTCCAACCATTCGCATCCCTGCTGGCTTTATATGTACCTACGTTCACCATCGGTTCAATTGTGAATACCATGCCCTCTTTTAGGCGCGGCCCTTTATTTGGCAATCCATAATGCGGAACTTGAGGCTCTTCATGAATAACATTTCCAATCCCGTGGCCGATAAAATCACGGACGACAGAGAAGCCTTCCGCTTCTACATATGATTGAATAGCATGACCAATGTCGCCAATACGATTGCCTTCTACAGATACTTCAATCGCCTTATATAAAGATTCCTTTGTCACATGCAGTAAGTGTTCCGTTTCCTTTGAAACCTTACCGACCGGGTACGTCCAGGCAGAGTCTGAAAGCGCGCCGTTATAATTAACGACCATATCAATTGTTACGATATCGCCATTTTTCAAAGGTGTCTTTCGAGGAAAACCATGACAGATTTCTTCGTTGATGCTTGCGCATGTCGCATATTCATACCCTTTGTAACCCTTTTGTTCCGGCTTCGCCCCATGCTTCTTTAAAAACCCTTCAACAAATTCTTCAATTTCCCATGTTGTCACACCGGGTACAATTAATTTTGCGATTTCCCTATGACAAGCTGCCAAAATTTTACCTGAGTCATGCATCGCTTGAATCTCACGTGCAGATTTTAATACGATCAATCGTTACACTTCCTTTTTTTTCGTCTCTCCTTTTATTTTACTGCAAAGATGGAAGTATATGAATCCTTTAAACCTTATTAAAGAAAAAATCTAAGTGACTCTCGATTAAAGGCTTGGATATCTTCTGGTATTCTGCTGGTGACAAGCTGATCGCCGCAAACAACGACCTCTTTGTCCATATATGTAGCACCTGCATACTCAATCTACCTTAATAGATTTATACCCTGTTGCATGACGTCCTTCAAGTGTTTTGGCAGAAATCAGCAACTGTGGTCCATGACAGAATGCAAATACAGTTTTTTTTCATCCATGAACGATTTTGCAAACGTTACGAAGCGTGCATCTGCACGTAGCTGGTCTGGGGAAAAACCTCCAGGAATGAACAAAGCATCAAAGTCCTCTGGTTTTACTGAGTCGATGCTTTCATCTATTGTGACTTCGACTTCACCTTGTTTGCCTTTAACAGTTTTCCCTTGTTCCATTCTGATTATGTTTGGGGAATTTACCTACCACATGTATGGCACTAATAAGTCTTTTGTTAATCCATTTTCGGTTTTCATCCGTATTCAAGTTTTCAAATATCCGCTTCCGCCCTTCTTCCGTTGTTACATAATAATTAGGCAGGGCATTCAAAGATAATGTGATAATGTCATTCTTACATTTGTTGCACGAACAAAACGTTTGATATTCCATTCCAGCCATTAAAATCTGCACCCAAGTCACAACAATCTCTTCCATCACATTTGTATATTCTCTTTCCATATATACTCCTTTAAAAAAGAAAAACC